>CAUTVF010000010.1:0-22874 GCA_963541805.1 uncultured Alphaproteobacteria bacterium | reverse complement strand
TTATCACATTCGGATGGGCTTTCAACTTCCTTTCCGTCAACTATCTTATTTTCTTTTTTACTTGAACAAGTTTTAAGACAAGAACTATTCTCTCTCAATAATCCACAACTCTTATTTCCAGGTAGTTTTAATACATTATAATATCCAATACCCTTAGTTTCCTTAACTAACCCTACTATCTTATCCCCTTCCTTGTAAATTTTTCCTACTTCTGGTTTATATCCAGATAATATTTGTTCAGCATCAGGTGAAAGCATCTGCATATTTCCATCTGGTAACTTTTGAAATATTCCCCTGAAACCATCTCTACCTAGTATTATAATAGAATCATTGGATCCTATGCCACCCATAGAGCTAGTTCCAAATCCTAGAAAATATACTTTATTATCTATTTCTACTGGCTCACTTCTATCAATAAGGCACTTATTTCCATCAATTATTTCACTTTTTTTAACACATCGACCGATTTTGTAATCAATATTCTTATATCTCTCAGGTACACTACAACCATAAATATCTTCGAAGAGACAAAATTTATCAGCAAAATCATGACATACCCAATCTTCTTTTATCTCTTGTAATTCTGCATATGATGGAGAGATGGAAAATAATAAAACTAATGATACAAAAACAGATTTAAATGAATTTAATGAAATATATTTTAAATATTTATCTTTATTAAGATTAGTCTTATTTGAGTAATAATTCTTCTTATTTTTATTACTAATATCATTATTATTACAACATTTATACTTACCTTGTAATACCTTAAATAAACTAAAACTCTTATAAAATTTATTTGATAAACCTAATAAACAATTCAATACATTATTTAACAACCTTATCATAACACCTTCCTCTTTAAAGAAATTTTTTGCATTCTACCCCCCCCACAGCTTGTCAAGCTCTTTCTCAGTTATTCGTTCCGGTTTTAAAGTTTTTGATGAATTTTTATTGTGAAATTTATGTCTATAAAGATTCTTTATTTTTTGAAAAATAAAATTGTTAAAATATTGGATTTAGTTAATTAATTGAAAAAGTTTTTGTTCGCTATGTTACTTAATTACGATTTGTTGATTATTAATGAATAAAAAAAGAGGGCTATTCTTAGCCCTCTCATCTGTGTAAGTTAAAAACTGGGAACTATGACATCCTTAATCATTTCGATCGGATCATCATTGTAGCTGATTTCCAAATCGATAAGATTTTTGTTCTTTTTGAACAAATCCTCGCTTTCATTCCAGCGTTTTTCAGCAAATTGGGATATTTTCCCCTGCTTCTCTGCCGCTTGCCAGTTGCTGTGATGCTTGATATATTCATATTTATTCAATATATGAATATACTTACAAAGCGGTACGTTGATTTTGACAAACCGGAATCCTATCTTCTTCAAAGCAGAAACAATTTCAGGATACTTCATTATTTTTCCTGCATTGCAGTGCGGAATGTTTCCCTTTGCAACGGCCTCTGCCCACAATATCCATGCAGTATATTGCATAGATTTGTAACTGTGGTCAAAAGTCCCAGTGCCGACTTTACCTGCACTTGATTGCGATCGAAATTCATCCTTACTTTTAATAACTCCTGCTTCAATCAACTCTACGATAGGTTTTTCCATAAAGAAATCCCAATCAACCAGTGGAATATCGGAAGCAGCAGAAAAAAGAACAGCAAGCTCATCATAACCAACCCCGGGAGCTCCGACAAAAATTAGCTGAGTCATAGCCAAGAATCTTGTAAAGTCAAAGATTTGATTTGAACGGCATCCTTGTATCGTATCAGATAACGAATCAGCCATCGCCTCAAAAGTTTCTCCGAAATCGTAGGCATAGCTATGTTGCTTTGCTACCTTTCTCAGCTGCATCAAGCGATCTGTACTTACACCAAATAAACGAATGTTACCCATATCAGGTACCTCCTAAAAATAGATTTTTTGTTATTATGGACAATAATATAATTTTGTCAATGAAATTAATTTTAATTTATAATCTATATTATATAAAGGTATGAAAAAAGCTCCTGAAAATCAGAAGCTTTTTCGATGGTGATGGTCAAAGTTTCTTGACATGAACAATAATGTTTAATTCTTTGTTACCGTCTTTTTGAGGGATTAATATAGCTCTTCTGTTAGTAACTTTTACAGGATCAGCACCATCCCAAGATATAATATCATATCCTGGAAGGACACTGAATACTATAATGTCATCCTTCTTACAAGAAATACCATATTCAAATTCTTGGTATACCCTAATTTGTTCAATGTCATTGTATTTAGAAATATACAGCTTATCTTGAATATTTCCTGTATCAAAATCAACATATTTTGAATTGTAACTACGAACTAGCTTAGCATCTAAGACCTTCTCAGATCCATCATTTCTTAATCCGTCTATATAAACAGAATAAGTGACAAATCTTTTACTAGCTTCATATTTTTTTTTGTTATTTGTATCAATAACATTCAAATAATATATAGTTACAAAAACTACACTGACAACTATCAGGCAAATTCCTCTGAATATTAAATCTTCATTATCTTGTATAAAATGAGCTACAACCACCAACACTATTATAAGTACAACTGGTATTAAATATAACATTGCACCCTCCTAAAAATAAGTTTGTAAATATAAATATAAACAAAAAATATATTTTGTCAAGTGTACAGGTACTGTTTTATAACAATATATTTTTAGTTTTAATTGGATCCTTGACTTTTCCATATCAGATATTATTTAACTAGAGGTCAAAGAATTACAAACATGTAGATGGAAAGGATGTAAATAATGGCAAAAAAGATTATTGAGTATGGAAATGAAGCTAGATCAAAGATGCAGAAAGGTATTGAAAAACTTGCATCTGCTGTTGCAACAACATTGGGTCCAAAAGGTAGAAATGTTGTAATTGAAAAATCATATGGATCACCAGTTATTACAAAAGATGGGGTAACTGTTGCAAAATCTGTTGAATTGTCGGATCCATTGGAAAAAGTTGGGGCAGAGTTGGTAAAATCAGTCGCCGCAAAAACAGCCGAAGATGCAGGTGATGGAACCACTACGGCAACAGTTCTTGCAAATGCAATTTACAATGAAGGACTAAAGTTGGTTCAAGCAGGTATGAACCCAATGGAGATTAAAAAGGGAATTGAAGCAGCATCCGATGCAGTTGTTGATCATATTAAAAAGACATCAAAGAAAATATCAGGCAATTCTGAAATCGTGAATGTTGCAACGATATCTGCGAATTCAGATAAAGAATTGGGCAGTATGATTGCAGATGCTTTTTCAAAAGTTGGAAATGAAGGAGTAATAACAGTTGAAGAAGCAAAAGGAATGGAGACTTCTGTAGATGTTGTTGAAGGAATGCAATTTGATCGTGGTTATTTGTCTCCTTATTTTGTAACTCAAGCTGAAAAAATGGAGTGTACTTATGATAATGCTTCAATATTAGTTTACGATGGAAAGATTTCTAATTTACAATCTATTTTGCCAATATTAGAAGGAGTTGCAAAATCTGGAAAACCACTTTTGATAATTGCAGATGATATCGATGGAGATGCTTTGGCAACTTTGGTTGTAAACCGTATTCGTGGAGGTTTGAAAATTGTTGCAGTTAAGGCACCAGGATTTGGAGATCGTAAAAAAGAAATGTTAAAAGATATTGCGATCTTAACAGGTGCAGAGTTCATTTCAGAAGAGTTGGGTATGAAGTTAGACGCTGCAACTTTGGATTCTCTTGGACTTGCAAAGCGAATAATTGTTTCTAAAGAAAATACTACGATTATTGATGGCGCTGGTGATAAAAATTTACTTGAGCAGAGAGTATCTGAAATTCGGTCCGCAATTTCGACAACGACATCTGAATATGACAAAGAAAAATTATCAGAACGTCTTGCAAAATTGGCTGGTGGAGTTGCAGTTATAAAAGTTGGTGGCAATTCAGAATTGGAAGTAAAGGAAAAGAAAGATAGAGTTGATGACGCAGTTGCTGCAACACGTGCCGCAGTTGCCGAGGGAATTGTACCTGGTGGTGGTGTAATGTTGTTAAATTCATCTAAAGTACTGGAGTCTTTGAAAGTTGATGGTGATGATCAGAAGGCAGGTGTTTCAATTGTATTAAAGGCACTTCAGGCCCCTATCCGTCAAATTGCAAAAAATGCTGGAAAAGATGATGGAGCAATAATTGGAAAATTATTTGAATTACAAGAAAAAGATTCAAATATTGGTTATGATGCAAGTAAACATGATACAAAAGAAGCATATGTTGATATGATGAAAGCTGGAATTATTGATCCTGCAAAGGTTGTGCGTTGTGCTCTTCAAAATGCAGTATCCGTATCTGGATTACTGTTAACAACGGAAGCTATGATTGCAGATAACCCAGAAAAAGATAGTGATGATAAATTAAATTCAATGGGTGGTATGGGCGGAATGGGAATGATGTAATCAATATATCTTATTCTGATCATAACATGAAAAGTTGATATCTCGGTATCAACTTTTTTATTTAAAAGTTTGTTTTGTAGTGTTATAAAAGTTGCATGGAAGATTTACAAACTTTATTTGATGAATATAAGCAAAATACAAATCCTACATTAGTCCAACAACAAGCATCGGATCCTACATATTCGGTGTGGTTAACTGCGTCTGCAGGAACAGGAAAAACAAAAGTATTAATAGATAGAATATTACGTATATTGCTATCTGGTAGTGAGATTTCTTCAATCCTTGCGATTACTTATACAAGTGCTGCAGCTTTTGAAATGAAAGATCGTATTATGAATATCTTGCAAAGTTGGGCTTTAAAGTCAGACAATGAAATTAAGAATGACTTAATAAATTTATATGGTATTGCCTTTGAAAATAAAACATTTAATGAGCAACAGAATATAATATCACTTGCTAAAAGTTTATTTGCTAAAATACTGGACTCTCCATATGGTCTACGAATTGAAACAATTCATGCTTTTTGTCAATTTATTTTAAAAAAATTTCCAATTGAAGCAGGGATTAATCCAAACTTTTCACTGATTACAAGAGATTCAGATATAACTTCAATATTGGATAAAATATTTAAAGTTATTATAACAAATAGAGATAAAAATATATCTGATATTTTGAATGTATTATCACGCTATAAACCTGATAACGATTTATTTAAGATTGTTGAGGCGATAAATTCAGTTGGGAGAAATTTTAATAAGCTTTTTTCAAATTATAATATCAACTTGGATAATTTTGATAAACTTTTGCAACCAATTTTTTTAGAAAAATATAACGTTGATAAAAGCATAGTTTTAACGGATAACTATAATAATCTAGTAGACGAATATATTAAATATACTAAACAGGAATTAGTAAAATCTTTTAATGATTTGCATAATTTGTCATTAGAAATTTGTGGTAAATCATCAGATCCTCTTTATGAAAAAAAGATTGGAAAAACACCAATTGAGCAAGCACAAAAAATAATCTCATTTATTCAAAAATATAAAGAAACATTGGATTTTGATATAACAGATTATATAAATCTATGGAAAACAAATTTTAATACAAAAAGACTTATAAAAGATATTCCAATATCTGAAAAGATTTTACAAAACTTAAATGATACTACACAAAAAATTTCAAGTGATATTATTCAATTAAAATATTTAGAATATGGGTATGCCATAACGAAATTTGCATATATTTTAATTCAGAAATATCATGAACAAAAGCAAAGTCAATCTACACTTGATTATGATGATTTACTGGTAAAAACTTTGCAATTATTGACAAAATCATCGGATTATTCTGCTTGGGTTTTATATAAATTAGATCATGGTATCAATCACATTTTAATTGACGAGGCACAGGATACAACGCCCGAACAATGGGAAATAATTGATGCATTAAGTGATGGATTCTTTTATTCAGGGGTAAGTAAGGATAATATAAAAACAATCTTTGTTGTAGGAGATTATAAACAATCAATTTATTCTTTCCAAGGGGCTAATATTGATAATTTTGATTATTATCACGATAAGTTTGAACAGAAAATTAAAGAACATGGATTTATTTTTAAAAATTTAAATTTAGATACATCTTTCAGAACATCATGTCCAGTTTTATCTTTTGTAAATACGATGCTATTAAATAAAAATATATCATCAGGAATTATATCAAAACGTGATACTGAAAATAACTATATTCATAAAGTCGCTGCAAAAAATTTTGATCTTCCAGGTGTTGTTGAATTGTGGCCAGTAATTGCGGAAGAATCAGAAAAAGAAAATTATGATTATTGGAATCCAAGACAAGTTATTTTTGAAAATATTCTTGCTAAATCTAAATTGGCAAAATTGATTGCAAATAAAATTAAAGTATTGGTAAACCAAGGTGTAAGACTTGGTGATATTTTAATTTTGGTTGGACGACGTACTGATGCTTCTATATTATCATATTTGGTTAAAAAATTAATTGATGCAAAAATTGATATTGCTGGTGTTGATAGAATTGTATTAAAAAATAATATAATTATTTGTGATTTAATTGCATTGGCTCAAATTTGCATTTCTGAATATGATGATTTAAATGTTGCATCTGTTCTTAAAAGTCCGTTTTTTGGATTTAATGAGGATAGCGTTTTTAATGTATGCCATGGACGTGATGATAAGACAGTAATTCAAATCTTATCTGAAAAATATCCGGATGTTTATAAGGAGTTTAAAATAATTCAAAAAGTGGCTTTATCAGGGGTAACACCATTTGATTTTTTTAATTTTGTTTTAAATCGTAATGATAATTTGAAAAAATGTTATTGTCGAGCGGGTATGGAAACAGAGGAGGTTATTCAAGAATTTTTATCACTTTGTATATTATTTGAACAATCTTCTGATCATTATTTGGGCTTACCAGGTTTCATTGGATGGATATTTCAAGATGATACAACGATAAAACGATCCGTTGAAAAAAATGATGACAAATTGAGAATTATGACAATTCATGGTGCAAAAGGATTGCAAGCAAAGATCGTGTTTTTACCTGATACTCTTTCAGGTTTTAATACATCAAACAATGGGAATATAAAGATTTTATTTAATGAAAATGATAAAAAGGATTTATTACCTTACATTAGACCTGCTAATGTCAAAGAGACGGATGTATATATCAATGTAAGGGATAATTACAGGACTCGCCAGGCCGAAGAAAAGAAACGTCTTCTGTATGTTGCAATAACTAGGGCAGAGGAAGCAGTTTATATTTGTGGATATGGAAACAAAACTTTAACAGAAGATAAGTTACTATATAATGGCAATATTAAAAATGTTTATGATATGGCTTTAAGTACTTTTTCTAAATTGTCTGAAAAATATACTTTAGAAAAAGTTTCAGACGTAATGTTTGATGATATCAACTGTATTGGATCGAAAGACATTATAAGATTACCAAAATATGTAGATAATAAATTAATATCTGCATCTAAACAAGATATAAACAATTATAAAGATCAAATGAATTTTGATAGAGTAATTATTCCTTTTAAATGTATCGATGATAATCGTAGATGTGTTGGCAACAAAGATGATATTTATTCCCCTGATGTTAAAGATGATATTGGAATTTTATATGGGACTTTATTTCACAAATTACTTGAGATTATTCCAGTAAATTACTCAGAAACAGAAAAAGAAAAATTGAAAATAGTATTAACAAAATTTTTACAAACAGTTGATTTTTTAAATGCAAAGCAAAAATTGGAGTTAGTTAATAAATTAATAAGTGGTTTAAATAAGCAGCAAATTAGGAATATTATTTTGAATCCCAACTCATTAAACGAGGTTAATATTGCTGGGGCAGATGGGAAAATATATCGTATAGATAAATTAATAATTGATGAAGGTACAAGAACTATTTTAATAGTAGATTATAAAACAAATTCTGGAGCAGAAGGTAAATCAAAGGAATATTTAGATAAATATAAAAACCAGTTATCAACATATAAGAGCATTATGACAAATATTTATCCAGATTACCTTATTAAGACTGCGATTTTGTGGATATACGATTTTTCAATTTCAATGTTCGATCTATAATTGATGAAAAGTTTAAAGTTTTACAAAACTCAATAAACGAATCAAAATTAATTTTAATCGGACTAAATGATTGTAGTTTTTTTGGTAAATCAATATCATTTTTTAAAGTTGCTAATTGCTTTGATATAATTGCATTATCTTTATTTAGTATTAATAAATTTCGTATTCTCTCATTTTTTATTATATTTAGATTTAAGTATATATTTTCCAATGTTTGAAACTTGCTAATTAAATCTGCTGCTGTTTTTGGTCCAATACCACTTACTCCGGGAATATTATCAGTGCTATCCCCAATTAATGATTGAATGTCTGTTACTTGTTTTGGCAATACACAAAATTTTTTAAAAACATCATTTTCATGTAAAATTTGATTTTTCATTGTATCATATATAAAAATATTTTTGTCATCATCTATTAATTGCATTAAATCCTTATCTGATGATACTATCCTACAGACATCACCAGATTGCTTACATTCATTTACATATGTGGCAATTATGTCATCAGCCTCATACATATTCATTTCAATGATTGGTAACCCAATTGATTTTGTGATTTCTCTAATTATTGAGAATTGTGGAATTAATTCTGAAGGAATTTCTTTCCTATTTGCTTTATATCCTTCGTAAATTTTATTTCTAAAATTATATCTTGCCGCATCAAATACAGCGATAATTACTTCATTTTCGTCAGGAATATCATTGCTTATCCGTTCTTCTAATAGTTTTAATAGCATCGAACAATACCCATATACTGCATTAATGGGAATTCCAGATGTGGATAACATATTTGTTTTAATTGCATAAAAAGCACGAAATATAAAACCACTTGCATCTATCAATGTATAAAATCTTTGCAAACAGTTTGGAACACTGCAATCTATATTTTCTTTTGAATTTTGATCAGAATTTTCATCATTTGTATCAAAATTAAAAGTCATATTAATATTGCTTTTTATATGAGTGTTCATATAATTCTTTTATCATGTTTTTATAAAAAGAAAAAGTAAAAAAATGGATAAGAAATCTGAGTTATTATTGCCTGCTGGAAGTTTATCAAAATTAAAAACTGCATTTTTGTACGGTGCAGATGCTGTTTATTGTGGAGTCCCAAATATGTCACTTCGTGCAACTGCTGGTATGTCGTATGAAGACGTAGCAGAAGGTGTAAAAATTGCCCATTCCATGGATAAAAAGATTTACTTAGCATTAAATTTATATACTCATAATTCTGATATTCCGAATTTGCCAAAATATATTAATGTTTTAAATGATTTATCTCCAGATGGTGTGATTATTGCAGATCCTGGAGTTTTTAAATATGTGAAAGATAATGCCCCAAATGTTCCATTATTTATTTCAACACAGGCTAATGTGTGTTCATCTTTGACACTAAAATTTTGGGAGGATCTTGGAGCATCACTTTGCGTTTTAGGTCGTGAAACATCTTTTGCCGAAATTGCAGAGATAAAAAAATCTGCGAAAATTAAAATAGAAATGTTTATTCACGGTGCAATGTGTATGAGTTATTCTGGCAGGTGTTTATTGTCAAATTTTTTAACAAATCGAAGTGCTAATCAAGGGAAATGTGCCCAATCTTGTCGCTGGAAATATAATCTACTTGCACGACCAAAAGAAGATATAAAAAATTATGATTTTGTTTTGGAGGAAAATAATAGACATGGTGAATACATGCCGATTGAAGAAGATGATAGGGGAGCATATATTTTAAATTCAAAAGATATGTGTTTACTTCCAAAATTACCACAGATTCTTGATGCAGGCATTGATAGCTTAAAGGTAGAGGGACGAAATAAAAGTGAGTATTACGTTGGAAGTGTGGCACGTGTTTATCGAAAAGCAATTGACGATTATTATTCCTCTCCATCTACCTGGAAAGTAGAAAATTACATGCAGGAGTTACATACTTTGCAGAATCGCGGATATACTTATGGTTTCTTTGATGGAATTTTATCACATCATGCAAATAATTATGAAACAACTGCATCAGATGGAATATATAGAAATGTTGGATTTGTAAAGTCGTTTAATGATAATTATATGACAGTTGAATTGCGTAATAATGTATCTGTTGGTGATATAGTTGAGCTACTTTCTCCAATTGTATTTACACCTTTAAAAATTAAATTGGAATCTATCATCGATGGTAAAGATTTCAGTATTGTTCAATCTGGAAAATTATCAGCAGGCCATGAAAAAAGTATTGCTATCCCTTTTGATTGGATATTAAAAACTGGTTTTTATAATGATATTATTTCAATAAAAAAATCATTTCCAGTATTAACATTACTTCGTAAATTTCGAACAGAATTAACCCCAGATGAAATAGAAGATTTGAAAAATCACTCCTCATCAATTGAAGAAATGAAATTAAAATTGTAAAAATATTAATTTGTTAAAAGTTAAAATCGCTTTTTTATTATTTTATTTATCTTTTTACAATACTGTTCTTTTTGGAAGAGAGATTGATGATAAAATGAATGTATATCTAAAAATAGAAGGACAGGAATTACTATTAGATACTGTTGATAATTCCTCTGTTACAGAATTAAAAAATAGATTATTACAATCTCCTATTGTTTTAAAAGTTGAAGATTATGGAAATATGGAAAAGGTTGGAGAACTTGAAAACAAGTTACCAATTAATGATGAATTAATTTCCGTTTCTTTGGGAGATGTTACTTTATATCAAGGTAAATTTTTAGCATTTTATTATGATAAAAATACTTGGAACCTTACAAAAATTGGAAAAATACAAGGTATAACTAAGACAAAATTAAAAGATTTATTGAGTAAAACTTCATTTATTACTTTATATCTAAAGTAGTGAATTAAAAACAGGTTGCTTTTAAACAACCTGTTTTTGTATTATTTCCAAAATTGAAGTAATTTAATCAAATTAAATGCATTTGCTTTTGAAAAATAAATTTTTCCACAATATGGACACTTTGAAAATACTGATGTGATTTTTTTTACATATCCAAACATTAATAATATAGGAATCAAAGCAATAACAATTGCAATTGCAACAAATGCCAATCTAATATACGAGAAATATTTTTCAACCAAAGGTAAAATAAATTTTAAACCCTGAGTTTTGTTTTTTAAGAAGTCTATGTAAATTGCATTTGTATAAGATCTTTTAAGCGGGGTTAATATACCGTATCTACCAGAGATAAAGTTTGCATAGTTTTTATTATTCAACTTTAATACCTTTTGTATTTCTTTATCAGCTATTTTTTTGATTTCTGATTTAATCATAGGTTCGATATCTTTTTTCAATTGCTGCGTCAATTTATTTTTTGCTTTAGCAATTTCTGCATTTGCAGATTTAACAGATTTCTCGATTTTAGTATTAATATCAGCGATATTAGATATTTGTTTATCAAAATCTTTAGATCTTACCCCGAATTGCCCGGCAATTACTGATAATTTACCAATTTTTTTTGTTGTTTTTGAAACTTTATCTGTTTTATTTGTGATTTTGTCAATTTTAATTTCTGGGATTTTAACTTTATCAGCTACAGAATCAATTTTTTTACCTAACTCTATTTTTTTAAGAGTTGTATTAATTAACGTTTCATATTGCTGAGTTAATGCAGAGTTCATTTGATCCATTGAATAAACAACAATAAAATTTTTCATTGATCTGCTGTGTAAGAATACCACGTAAGAAACCGGAGCGATTATAGTAATTATCCAAATTAAGGCAATAATAGTCGCAATTTTTTTGATTTTGCTATTTGCTTTTAATATTTTATACTCTTCTCCCGTAACTGTTTGATTATTTTTAACCATTTTATTTCCTTTCTATTGTTAGTTCCTTTTAAAACCCGTTGCAACTATATAATTTTCTATACTTTCCTTTCTTGAAGACTTAGGCTTAAAGTGTTTTACCTTTTTAAAACATTTTTTTAAATCATTCAATAAATTATTCTCTGTTCCTCCCATAAACACTTTTGCAATAAATGTACCATTGTTTGCTAATAACATTTTTGAGAAATTCCATACAGACTCTACTAAGGCAATTGTTCGCAAATGATCTGCAGATTTAAAACCTGTTGTATTTGCTGCCATATCACTCATTATTATATCTGCATACTGTTTATTTTGGACATTTAACTTATTAATTATAATTTGTTGTGTATTTATATCTGTGAAATCCCCTTGTATTAACTCACAACCATCAATTGGTAGTATTGGAAGTAAATCAATGCCAATCACATTCCCTTTTCCACTTTTCTTGACCGCAATTTGTGACCAAGATCCAGGAGCTGCTCCAACATCAATTACAGATAAACCTTTATTAAATATTTTAAATTTTTCATCAATTTCAATTAATTTAAAAGCAGATCTACATCTATATCCATCTAGATGAGCCTGTTTTACAAATGGATCGTTGATTTGTCTTTTAATCCAAGACACTGATGATTTCTTTTTCTTATTTTTTATAACTTTTTTAGTTGTCCTGGATACACTTTCAAATTTATTAACCGATTTTTGACGGCCAACAATACTTGTTATATTTTTATTATATACCATTCCGATTAAGTATATTTTAGAGCTTTTTGAATACAAGAAAAATTATTGAATGAGTCTGAATTTTGTGATAGCATTACGCTTGCAAATTTTTAAGGAAATTAGAAATGTTTATACTTAGTAGTAAAGATAAAAAAGATAAATCAGAGAATGAGTTAACAACAAAAAATAGAAAACAAAATAAATTAAAAAGTAAATCTAGCTTGTCCAAATTAAACACAAGCACATCTAATCAAAAGAATTTTGGAAAAAAGTCAAATTTTATTAGCTCGACAGTTAAAGATGGTAAAATATATTTCTGCGCACTTGGAGGAATTGGAAAAATTGGTGGTAACATGTATTTATATGGTTACCATGGTAGCTGGATAATTGTTGATTGTGGAACATCTTTTCCTGATGAAACTTTACCTGGAGTTGAAATCTTGGTTCCTGATGCAGAGTTTTTGTATTCTATACAAGATAAAATATTAGGTTTGTTTTTAACACACACACATGAAGATCATTATGGAGGAATCCCATACATAATTCCAAATTTGAAAAAATGCCCAATATATGGAACTCCTTTTGCTTTGGGTATGGTTGAAAATAAACTGCGAGATTCTGGTGTAAAGTTAAAGCATCAGTTGGTTTTGAAAAAAATTAAACCATTTGCAAATCAGAAAATTAAAATTGGGGATTTTGAAGTTGAGTATATTAATGTGACACACTCAATTCCTGAAGCAAATATGATTGCTCTTCATTTTAAGGAGGGTTCTGTTCTACATACTGGCGATTTTAAATTTGATGATAATCCAATGATTGGAGAACCAACAGATATGAATGCGCTTAAAAATTTATCGAGAAAAAATGTATTGGCGATTGTATCGGATTCTACAAATTCTTTTGAGATAGAACACAGCCTATCTGAATTAAAATGCAGAGAGACTGTAATTAAAACGGTTAAATCGATAAAAAAAGGGACTATTGTAATTACATGTTTTTCTACTGCTGTCGCTGTAATGGAAACCGCATTTTTGGCAGCAAAAGAATCTGGTATACATGCAGTGTTATGTGGAAGATCAATGATACGTAACTATGAACTCGCAAAAAAATGTGGCTATTTAAAAAATGTTAATTTTTTATCTCAAGAAGAGGCGGCAAAAAAAACTGGGAGGAAATTGTATTTAATAACTGGAACGCAAGGTGAGTCGCGATCAATTATGACACGTGTTGCGGCTGATGCCTTTTCTGGATTAAAATTAAAAAATGGTGATACTGCTATATTTTCATCTTCTATAGTTCCTGGAAATGAGAAAGAGGTTTTTTCAGTTTTCAATGATCTAACAAAATTAGGTGTTAATATTGTATCTATGTCAAATAATATGCAAATCCATGCAAGTGGCCATGCTTCATCATTGGAATTAGGGCAGCTTTATTCATTAATTAAACCAAAATCAGTTATTCCAATGCATGGTGAAATGATTCATTTAAAAGAAAATGCAAATATTGCAAATTATTGTGGTATTGATAAAACCGTTATTCTAGATAATGGACAAGTGATTGCAATTACAAATGATAAAAATAATTTGGAAATCGTTGGAAATATTCCTGTTGGAGAGATTGCAATTGATGGCTCAGCTCAAATTAAAACAACAAATACAATATTTAAAGATAGAAGAAAAATAAATTATAATGGAGCCTTGTTTTTATCGATGTCTTTTGATTTGTTAAAATATGAAATAAATAATTTAGATGTTAGTTTGGTTGGTGTTAGTGATGTACCTCAAATGGATGTGTTAAAAAGCAATATAAGACACGCTATAGAATCTATATTTTCAAAAACGCATAAAAAGGATTTGAAGAATAAAGAAAAAATAAAAGATAAAATTGAATTGGAAATTAAGGGTGTATTACATAATTATACGGATAAAAAACCGCAAATAATATGCCACATAAATATAGTTTAACAACTTGAAAGGAACATAAATGTTACAAGGATTATCTCCTAATTTAAATATAATTACAAAAGCAATTGATAGAGCGTCAAAAGTATTGCTTCGAGATTTTGGAGAAATTCAACAGCTTCAAAGTTCTTTGTCAGGGATAGATAAATTTATAATCTCATCAAAGCGTAAAACTGAGTCGGTTTTAATTGATGAATTGTTATCTTCTCGTCCCGCGGCAGGATATATAACTTTTGGTATTAAAAAGCTTGGTAAACATAAAGATGAGTTTTTTATCATTAATCCAATTGATGGAATAGAAAATTATAAAAAGGGTATTCCATATTTTGCTATGTCTGTATCTCTCCAAATTGGAGATTCTATAATTGCTGGTGCTGTATATAATCCGATTAGTGATTCTCTTTTCTATGCCGAGAAAGGGGGAGGTGCTTTTTTATCAGAATCCAGAATATCAAGACGTATGCGTTGTGGCACTAAATTAAACTTGGTAGATTCAACTGTTTTAATATCAAGTAATTTTGAAAAGAGTGAGAATAATATCAAATCTACACAAATCAAAAAATTTTTCGATAATTTATCGATTCACAGTCGTGTTTTTGGAGCATCATCTTTAGATTTGTGTTATTTAGCTGATAATAAAGTCGATGCGTTTATTGGGTATAATGAAAATATACTCTCTGCATCTGCTGGTATGTTAATCGCAAAGGAGTCTGGAGCGTTTATATCATCATATACGTTAGATGGTAAAAAGAATCCTGGATTATTTCAAACTGATTATTTAATTGCTTCTAATGTTAAACTTCAATCGGAGATTAATTATTTTATAAAACCATAATAGAGGTCACTATGGAAAATAAAAGAAAATTTATAATAACTTTGTTTGTGTGTTTGTTAATTGTATTATTTTCCTTTTTTAAAGATGAAATTCTTGAGCAAATTGATTTATTGATAAATCCACTACCTGAGTATATGTCAGAGCATGTGCCAAGCGTCGTGTTAGAATATGTTCCAGAGAAAAAGTATTATGTAGAGGTAAAAGTACCTGAAGAAAAAGTTAAAGCACAAATAAAAGATATCAAAGAGGGAGATCGCAAAGAACGTATAGGACTAAGACATGAAATAAAGGATATAAATAAAAAAATTAAGGAACGCCCTACTGCGTCCTTGTATAAGCAACGTGGCGACATGAGATTCAAGGAAATGTATGTTTATCACGACTTAACAAAAGCAAAAGAATTTGTATTAGATTTTATAAAGGCTTCTGAAAAAAATCCAACGGATTGGGAGTCTCCTGCACTTGCTGGATTTGGATTAACAATTAGTGGAGACTTTGTTAGGGCAGAGGAGTATTTAAATCAATCCATTTCAAGAAAACCTAATGCTCATGCGTATTTTTGGTTAACTGATTTACTGTTAAAAAAACAACATTACTCTGCTGCGTTAAAGGCATTAACCAAAGCAGAAAAATTATTTAAGTCTCCTGATTATAAACATTTGGAGATTAAATTTAAAAATGATGATATCAGACCCTTTGTATACGAGATATATGACACAACCCTAGATTATTATAGAAGCACTATTGAAAATAGTATTTATACACTGAAAAAAATGTTGAAGGAAAATCCAAACTTAAAAACAAATGCAGTTATCGATTAACTAGATTTAATATTTCATGTGTTAGTAATTTAGGAGCCTCAACAATTTTGCCAACCTGTATTGTTCCAAGTTCAAATTTATAGTAACTTACTCTGATAAGTCTACTTACGAATAGTCCAAAGTAGTTAATTATTTTACGTATTTCTCTATTTTTTCCTTCAGTTAATATTATTTTGAGCCATTGATTTTTTCCGGAATCATTTTTTGAATCAATATAAAAAATATCTTTGATACCGGAATATCGTATACCATCAACAATTAATCCTTGTTTTATTTTTATTAATTGATTATTTGATAATTTTCCTGATATGCGCACTTTATATACTCGTTCAAACTTTGCTTTTTCTAAAAAAGATGCGATTTTTGGAGTGTTTGTTAACAACAATAAACCAGATGAGTTTATATCTAATCTTCCTATGTATATAAGTCGTTCTTTTATAATTCTATTATTTCTTTGTATATTTTGAAAAACAGTTTCACGATTATTCGTATCTTTTGCTGTCGTAATTACTCCAACAGGTTTGTTATATAAATAAATTTTAGGGACAATACTTTTGTTAATTAATTTACCATTAATTTCAATTTTGTCATTATCAGAAACTTTCATAGATGGATGATCAATTATCACTCCATTAACTCTAACTTTTCCAGAAAAAACAAGATTTTCCGCGTCTCTTCTTGAACATACTCCCGATGCTGCAATACTTTTAGCAATTCGCTCCATAAAAGTGACTTGAAAATTAGAAATACAACGTTACGCCTGTTGCCAAATTATATACACCAAAACTATTATAATCGACAGTACTTTCATAGCAATTAACAGCCGATGTACAATACATACCCTTAAACTTTGCATCACTATATATTTTATATGACATCTCTGCAAAAATACTTCCACCAGGAATGTTAAACGATAATCCAATAAGAGGTTTAATGTAATGAGAATTTGATTTATCCTTTGCCTCTCCAAATAACGGGGTTTGAATACCAGTTCTTTTTGTATTCAATTTGGCATAACCGGCACCAATTCCAATATATGGTCTAATGACATTATCATTAATATCTGCTATTAAATTAAATCCTAACACAGGGCCTGATAATTTTCTCTGATATGGGGTCTGCTTTGATTTAAAATCTGCATTATCATATGAGAATTCAAACTCTGCACGGCCAATCCCAAATTTATTACCCATCCTTATACCAAAACCAAGATTTGTAGTGTTCGATATCAACTGCATGTCCCGATTAAGAGAAGAATTAGTTGCCCAGACTTCATCATACCCACCACTGAGAAAGGTACTTAAAAGAAAGCTAAAATAAGGACCTGATTTATTCATAATTGGTTTTTTGATTACATAATCAAGCTCATCTTCGTTGCGAGTATCATTGATAATAAAAATTTTACCCTTTTGAGGTTTTTTTATTTCTAATACCCCATCTTTTAACGATTTCTCTTCACTATTTGAAAACACAGTTACCGCTTCCCTCATAACATTGTGCTCAAATGCCTCATTATTTTCGATTTGTTTTTCAATATCACTTTGCGCCAAAACGCTAAACGTATTTGCAAATAAAACAGAAAAAACAGTAAGATAAATAAAATTCTTCATAAATTACCTCATATAAATAACACACATTCTTGATTATATCAATTTACTATAATAAAACAAGAATTAATATATGAATTCATTTTATTGACTTATACATGTAACTGAAATAAACTCAATGTTGTTAAGACCTTATAGTTCAAATGGATAGAACAAGTCCCTCCTAAGGATTAGATAGAGGTTCAATTCCTCTTAGGGTCGCCAGTTTTTATTTATCTGTGGAGATGATTATGGCGCTAAAAAATATGGAAGATTTAGTATCTTTTTGCAAAAAAAAAGGTTTCGTTTTTCAAGGTTCTGAAATATACGGAGGATTGAAAGGTACGTACGATATGGGGCCACTTGGAGTGGAATTGAAAAAAAATATCAGATCAAATTGGTGGCGTTCAATGATTTATGAACGTGATGATATTGAAGGTTTAGAAAGTTCATTGCTTTCAAATCGATTGATATGGAAATACTCAGGACATGAAGACAATTTTTCAGATCCTTTAGTTGAATGTAAAAAATGTCATTCCCGTATGCGTCAGGATAAGATGAAAGATCAAAGTTGCTGTGATTATTGCGGTTCTCATGATTTAACTGAACCTAAGAATTTTTTATTAATGATGAAAACAAATATTGGCCCTGTTGATGATGGTGAAAATTTTGCATACCTCCGTGCAGAGACTGCACAAGGGACATATTTAAATTTTAAAAATGTTTTAAATGCTACATCAAGGAAATTACCATTTGGGATTGCTCAACATGGAAAATCATTTAGAAATGAAATTACTCCACGTAACTTTTTATTCCGTCAGAGAGAGTTTGAACAAGCAGAAATGCAGTTTTTTATCAATCCTGCTGAAGATGAAAAATGGTTTGAGGAATGGAAAAATATTCGTTTGAATTGGTGGATCAATAACGGTATAGCAAAAGAAAATTTGCAGATACATCCTCATGATACCTTATCTCACTATGCAAAGGCAGCTGTCGATATAGAGTATAAGTTTCCATGGGGATATGATGAAGTAGAGGGGGTACACAATAGACAAGATTATGATTTAGGTTCACACACCAAATCGCAGGATAGTTTTAAGATACATGCAAAAGTTAAACATAATGTCGATAGTAATGAAAAAATGTCATATCGCGATCTGGTAACGGGTGAAGAATTTTTACCTTTTGTAATCGAAACCGCAATGGGGGTCGATCGTGCCATGATCGCATTTTTATCAGAAGCATATACGAAAGAAAAATTGGAAGATGGCGATGAAAGAGTTGTTTTAAAATTAAACAAAACTCTTGCTCCCGTTAAGGCTGCAATTGTTCCACTTGCAAAAAACAACGATAAAATTGTAGCACTTTCTCATGAAATTAAAGATAAATTGTTAAAGCTCGGATTGGGACGCATTGTTTATGAAAATACAGGAAATATTGGAAAAGCGTATAGGCGTAATGATGAGATCGGGACCCCAATATGTGTTACTGTTGACTTTGAAACAATTGAAAGTACTTCTCAATCAGTTACAATTAGAGACAGAGATACAATGAAACAAGTTAGAGTAAATATTGATAAATTGGAAGAGTATATAACAGAATTTTATAAAAACTTTTAGGATAAAAGGTTATTTAGATGTTACTAAAAGTAGATTCATATAATAAATTAGTATCTGTATTTATTGTTACATTATTAATATTAATGTTTGGTTTTGTATTAAAAAAAAGTAAAAAATCAATACCAACATACAAAATATATGTAACATTTAGTGATGTATCAGGTATTACAAAAGAAAGCATTGTAACTATTTCTGGTTTTCAAATAGGTTATGTACATGATATTTATTTAAATGATAAATTAATCCCAACAGCTGTTTTGAATATTTATAAAGATTACAATTTGCCAACAGATAGTTCTGCATCAATTTTATCGAATAGTTTGTTTGGTAAAAAATATATTGAAGTAATTCCTGGCGGATTAGATGAAAATTTAAAACATGGTGATTCAATCATTTATACACAAAGTTCAATTGATACGCTCGATGTTGTAGATAAATATCTGTCATCACTAAAAATACTACGTAGATAAGTTTGACATGCTGACAAATCTATCAATTCAAAATATAGTTTTAATAAAAAATTTAAGTATATTTTTAGGCCATAAGTTATCTGTTTTTACTGGTGAAACTGGGGCTGGAAAATCGATTTTGCTAAATGCTTTATCTCTTGCGATTGGTGGAAAGGCTTCTATTTCACTTATTCGTAATGGAGAGAATACTGCATCAGTTACTGCTGTTTTCAGTGTTGACAGTAATCATAATGTAATTTCATTATTAAATGAACATGATATTCCGTATGATAAGAATAATTATGAAATTATTACTAGACGTGTAATAACAATAGACGGAAAAAGTAAAGCATATGTTAATGATGTTCCTGTATCTCTATCTGTTTTAAAGAGTATTGGAGAAACTTTGGTAGAAATTCATGGCCAATTTGATAATCAAGGTTTAATGAATCAAGCAAACCATATAAAAATATTAGATAATTTTGGAGATTTATCTTCAAATGTAAAATATTGTGAACAGTTGTTTCATAATTGGAAGAATATTGAAAAAGATAGAATTGCTTTAGAAGATTTAATTAAACAAGCAAAAACAAATGAAGAATATATAAAATATAATCTGGATGAGTTGTTAAAACTGAATCCTTCTCTTGGAGAGGAAGAGGTGTTAACCGAACAACGAAAGCAATTTATCGAAAATAAAAAAATAAATTTATCAATGCAAGATGCTGTGAATGCATTGAATCCTCCTGGATATAATGTATCTTCATCAATTAGAAATTGTATTAATTATCTTAATTCTGTATCAAATATTGATAGTGTCAGATCAATTATCGACGTATTAGAAGAGATTGTCGATAAATTAGATAATACTGTTTATGAATTAGAAAAAATTGCAACAACAAATGTTTTAAATATCAATGTTGATGAAATTGAATCGAGATTATTTAAAATTCATGAGCTTTCACGAAAACATAATTGTCTTCCAAGTGAATTACCAAATATTTTAATAAAATTTTCCAATCTTTTATCCGGAATTGAAAATAATGATGACAAATTGAGAGATCTTAAAATATTGGAAAATAAAAGCAGACAAGATTATTTTAGTTTCGCAAATGAATTACATGAGAAGCGTGTAAAATGCGCACTAAAATTATCAGAAAAAGTTTGTATTCAATTACCTGCGCTGAAATTAGAAAAAGCAAAATTTATAGTAACTGTTAATAAAGTTAATGATGATATGTGCACGTCATCCGGTATTGATTCTGTTGAGTTTATTGTTTCAACAAACACAGGAATGCAATCTGGGGTAATTGGAAAAATAGTTTCTGGTGGGGAGCTTGCACGTTTTGTTTTGGCAGTTAAAGTTGCTCTTTCATCCGCCAATCCGATTTCAACATTTGTATTTGATGAATTGGATACTGGCATTTCAGGGTCAACCGCAACTGCAGTTGGGGAACGTTTATTAGAATTATCAAAAAATATGCAAGTTATGTTGGTAACTCATTCTGCTCAAGTTGCCTCATTTGCGACACATCACTTCAAAATCACAAAGGAAGTGATTTTTGACTCTAATAATAAAGAGAGTATTGAAACCAAAATATGTCAATTGGATCCAGACGGAAGAATATTGGAAATTGCCCGTATAATATCAGATGATAAAATATCAGATACTGCAATTAATCAAGCAAAGCATTTATTAAATAAAAATGTGTAGATTATTTTATAACAACACCATCTAACTCTTGATTATCAATTATTCGTTTTTTGTTAATTTTAACTTTGACTATATTATTTGGTTTTAATTCTGTTATATCATTATTTTGATTTTTATTTACTTCTTTATTATGCACATTACATTTAATATAATTTTCTGTATATCCTGTTGTTCCATTGTTTTCTAATAAGACATATTGTACCTTTTTTTCAGATATTCGCATAAGTTGTCTCATATTATTTTTTGCAATATTTCTGATAATTCTTGCACGTTGTTTTGCAATTTGTTTTGGAACATTATCAACAAAGTGGTCGAAGGCAAATGTTTTTGGTCTTGGAGAGTAAACAAATGTGTGAAGATGCGTTATCTTTGCTTGTTTAATAAACTTTATCAATGATTTAAAATCATTTTCAGATTCATTTGGAAAACCTGTAATTATGTCTGCTCCTATTGCAACGTGTTTCCCGATTTTCTTTTTGATTTTTTTACATAATTTTAAAGCTTGTTCTCTTGTATGTCGTCTTCCCATCAAACGTAGAACATTATTGCTTGCATGTTGTAAAGATAAATGGAAATGTGGTAAAATCTTCTTACTATCTTTTGCTAGATTCAGCAGTTTATCATAGTTATACGCAGGATCCAATGAAGATAAACGGATTCTTTCTATCTCGGGAAAGCTTTTGATAATATCAATTAATAAATCGGCAAGAGGAGTCGCATCTAATCTTTTATCTCCATAACTTGCAATATCGATACCTGTTATAACAATCTCTTTATACCCGTTATCAACAACGGTTTTTATTTGTTGAAAAATTTGTTGTTTTGTAAATGAAATACTATTTCCACGTAGGTACGGTATGATACAAAAAGTACATCGATTTTGGCACCCTTGCTGTATTTGTATAAATGCTCGTGTTCTATCAGTGAAATTATTAACTGAATAATCCAATAAATCATTATCTTTTATTGAATTTTCTACTCTACCAACAAATATTTTATTATCTATTTTTTTATTACAACAATTTTCATCAAATAAAATATTTTTTATGTTATTGTATGTTTCCTGTAAACACTTTTCTTTATTGCCAATAACAAAATCAATTTCTGGCATATTAAAATATTTTTCTGTTGAGGCATTTGCGCTGCATCCAGTTAAAATAATTATCGAATCGGGATTATTTTTTTTATATTTTCTAACAGATTGAGCAACTTGTCTTTCGGCTTCTTTAGTAACAGCACAGGTATTAAATATAAATACATTTGTACTTTTA
>CAUTVF010000009.1:0-23084 GCA_963541805.1 uncultured Alphaproteobacteria bacterium | reverse complement strand
TGTTTTTATTATATAATATATAATAAAATAAATTTAATTTCCGGTTGGCTTCAAAATTACGAATCTAAACCTTCGGTTAAAATTCGTTACTTCAATTCAAAAAATTCAAAAATTAACTTTTATAATGCGAAGCATAAAATTAGTAAACAATTTTGTATTATAATAAATATTCAAAAGGGATCAAACTAAATTTCAGAGGCACTACGTCTACTCATTTTTTATTAATTTAAATCTTCGTTTAAAAATTCATATCATTTAAAATAAATAATAGAAAAAGGTTTATAAAAGTGCCGATTCCGATTTTACTTAGGTTTGCTGCGGGCGCACTAGCAAAAAAAGCAATCAAATCAAATACCCAAAAAAAACTAAATGGATTTGCAAGAAAAGAAATCTCAAATCTTCAAAAACAATCAAATACTGATACCGAGATTCCATTTGACGAAGTTTCTGCAGCACAAATATATTTTTTAAAATTAGCCAGAAATACAACTAAAAAGCTTTCTAATAATAAAAAATATAATGCACTTACTAAACCTCTTTTAAAATATTTAAATAAAAATCCAAAAGATCGAGCATCGTTCAGATCAGATATTACATTTACATTAATTGATTTGTATTCTCGCCTTGTTGATGATATTGAATCGGGAGTTGAAACCGGACTTTCAAAAAACTCAGAATCGATTCTTTCTCGTCTTTCTAATCAAGTTAGTATAATTACTGCTTCACTAAAGAAAACAACGGAAGCATATAAAAAGGCACTAAAAGATAAAGCAAAATCAGTAAAGCACACAATAACTTCAAAAATTGCCGAAGTTGCCAATAAAGCAAAAGAAGTTACAAAAAAAGGCTTAATTTCAGGACTTAAGTCCCTTGGACTTGGATTTCTGGTATCTAGCATTGGTATTGCATTATTTGCATTTTGGCAAAAATACGGAAAAAATGTAAAAGAATTTTTCATATCTGCTTGGGATAATATTATCAAACCGGCATTTACAGTTATTAAGGATATCGGTGTTTCTGTCTTTAAATCCCTTAAGAAATTTTGGGATTTATATGGAGATGATATTAAAAAATTCTTATCTCGCGCAGCATCGGGAATATGGACTGCAGTAAAAGATATCTGGCATTTTGCTGAAAATTATTGGGCAAAATATGGAGACACAATAAAATGGGCAGTTGGTGAAATGTATGATTTTTTCAAAAAATCATTCCCATATATTGAAAAAATGCGAGATTATTTGCTCGGAAAAGTTGGTGATTTAATAAAATGGATGGCAGGGCCGGGATTTGATATGTTATCAAAACTTATGAATGGAGGTCTTGAAACTCTCCAAGAAGGAATTGATAATATTAATAAGGCGATTGACTGGGCTGAAAATGTTTTGACAACTGATTTAATGACTGTTAAAAAATCGGTTGCTCAAGATATCAATGGTGATCTATTTTCAACAGATTCTGAGAAAAAACAGTTTTTAGAAATTCAAAAATGGGCTTCGGATAAGGATTTTTTATTTAATTTTCAAAAAGGAATCCATCTTATTTCAATTATTGGATCTCAAGCAAATGCGGTAAATAAAGCAAGGACTTCATATGCCGCAAGTTTTGCTAAAGCAATGGCACTCGGTAAGCAAGGTAGACAAGAAACAATTTTAAGATTTAGAACCATTATTTCTAATATTAATCAAGTTATTAAAGATTCAAAAACTGCGGAAGATTACTACAATAAAGCAATATCGAAATTAAACAGCAATAATGTGGATGCCTTTATAACAAATAAGCAAGAAATGCTTGCAATTGATATTTTAAGCAATTCCGATTATATTAAAAGATTTAGAATTTCTATTTTAAGTTTAAATGATGTTTTAAAAGATTTAAAATCATATACTTATGAATTACTCAAGGATGATAAAGTTGGATTAAGATCATTTATAGCACAAATAAATCCAACAATTGATGATTCTGAAGAATTTGAATTTGATTCTGAAATTAGTTATAGCAGTGTAAATTATGTTCAAAAAAGACCTCAAAATAATTTTATATTTGATTTTAATGAAGCAAATTTAAAATCAATCGGAAGTTATGAAGTTGAAAGAATCGTTGTTTTTAGTAATGCTTCTATAAATGAATTTAAAAATAAAAGATCAAAATTATTAGCTCAATTTAAAAAAGATTTTGCTGGAGTTAAAAAAGACTTTAATATTTCATATTTAGATGGACTAAGTGAAAAAATTCTTGAATTATATTTCAATAAAGTAAATAACGATTTTCTCAAAACACTTTTAAATGCTTGGACTTCAAGTAGCGCATTAACTCCAATAATTGGTGGTATTCAAACTGCACTTGAAACTCCGAATTCAATTGAACCTGAATTTTATATGAATTTTGAAAATAAGCTAAAAGGTTCAAGTTCAAAACAAATAATAGAAGCAGCAATTTTGCTATATCCTGGATTTGCTAATATTGCCAGAGCAATAGCGTTGCTAATTGTGAAATGCGAAGCATTAAAAGGATTTGGCAAAAATTCTGAAAAGATATATGAAATTTTAAAAGCTCAATCAATTGAAAATGCTAAAAAATATTTGGAGTCAGGATTCTTAAATATTTCAAATGTTCAAGTTCCAGATAATTTTTTAGCTGATTTAACAAAAACAAAAGAAACATTTAAAAATAATTATAATAGAATTTCTGCATCGAATACTGAATCTAATTCAAATACGGAATCATATTCAAATCAAAGTTATTCGGGTGCAACGCCAACAACTCAATCATATCAAATAGATTCGAAATTTGATACAACTAAAATTCCAGATCTTACTGGAGATACCATTGATTGGGGAACATCTCTCGATGTAATAAATGCTCAAACAATTCAAGAGGATAATTTACTTAAATCAAAAACTTATAATAAATCTCAAATTGAGAGTTATTTAGTTGGTAGAATGAAGCAGCTTGGATTTACAACTAAAGAAATGGCATTGTTTCTTGCTTCAACAATTGCTGAATCTGGTCTAAAAGCATCGGGAATGGCCGAGCAATGGAGAAAAGTTCAAGGTCAAACTTTTGAAAAACCTTCGGATTATTTTAATAGTGCATTTAGAACTGGAAATTTTACAAAATCAGATTATAGTTCAACTGCAGGTAATTCAAGTCCCGAAGACGGTGTAAAATACCGCGGGCGCGGAATATTACAAATGACTGGTAAAGGAAATTATTCTGCATTTCAGCAATATTTAAATAATTATTCTAATTTATCAACAAATGTTATTCAGCATCCTGAAGTTGTTTCACTAGATCCAAAATATGCAACGGAATCTGCATTAGCGTGGTGGATGAATCATAAAAATGCAAGAGTCGCTGCTCAAAATGGAGATATTGAAACAACTCGCAAATATATATCAGGCGGGGGAAATTTACAACTTCCGAAAGTAACTGCCGCTTATGAAAAATATTTGGATTTACTAAATTCAAATGGTCTTTCTGAATCTAATTTTAAAATGAATGAAGGACTTGGGTCAGCAATAAATCCCGGAGATTCGTTTATAAAATCCCAAAATCCAACTTCAAAGCCGATGCAAGTTGCAGCAATTGCTCTTAAAAATGTTACCAAAGATCCAAGCACTGGCAGATCTAAACCCGCAAATAAATCAGCGCATTATTGTGCAAAAGCGGTAAAAAATGCAGTTGTTGGAGCATTGGGTGTTCCATATCCGGCTGGAAATGCAAGAGATTTTTATAATGGTAGATGGCTAAAATCAATAGGATATCACTATGTCGGAAATGATTTTACTTCAACAATGCCAGGCGATATTGCAGTTAATGATTATGCACCATACGGTCATATTCAAGTAAAAGTCAATAATAAAAATTGGGCATCCGATTTCTTGCAAAATGGTCCAATTAATAAAGGAAGAGTTTCAATTTGGAGATATGGAGATTCTGACCCAAAAGAAATATTAGATACTTCTGCATTTAATACACAAGAAACTTCAGAATTTGAAAAATTTACAAATCCAGCAGGATCAATAATGACAAAAACTCCAAAATCAATTATTTCTATGAATGCAGAAAAATTACCAAATCAAACTGTAATAAATAATATTAATAATTCAAATACTAATTATGATGGGCCGAGTGCAGATGGTCTTATTTCAACGTTTATTTTAGGATTTTAATAATGGCAGACGAAACAACAAAAGATGATTATAATATAATTGGGTCAATCGGAAGTTTAGGCCGACTTTTAAAATCCGAAGATTCTTTAGGATTTGGAAATCTTAAGAATTCTATCTTAACATATCCAGTTGATTTAGTTAATTCAAAAGATTCCGATAATTCTGTTAATAATTTAAGATATATGACATATAACTTTTTTGATCCAAATGATACTTGGGATAAAATTGTTGGCGATGTCAAAACAAGATGGAATAATTCAGTTAGCTCATTTGATGATATTGGTGATATTTTTAAATCAATTGGTAATTTTTTTAAAGGTGATGAGGTTGGGTCTGGAGGATCGACGTTTAGTTGGGATAAAGTAAATTATTTATGCTCAATTAATTTGCCGCTTCCAAATCAACTATCGGATGCACAAACTCATAACTGGAATCAAAAATCAGTTGCCGAAGATAACTTTTTGGGACAACTTGCGAACGGCCTTGCAAATACAACTGGAGGCGCAGTTGCAAACGGAATTCAAATTTATGGACAGAAAACTTCAAAAGGTAATTTTAGTGCACGCGAATATGCCCCAACTACACCAACGGTTGATAAATTATATTGGCAGCAATTTACGAGCTCAGAACCAAGATCATTTACATTTTCATATTCAATGATCCCGAGAAATCAAGAAGAAGCAAAAATAATAACAACTATTATTTATATTTTTAAAAAATTAAGTTCCGGAAATTCCGCAGGCGGAGGATTCTTTATTCAAAGTCCAGCAAGATGTAAAATTACTTTTAGCAATCCATATTTAGATGCATTAATAAGTGCCGGAGTCGTTGTAATTACTGGAGTAAAATTAGATTATAATTCCGGAAATACCGTTGGAATTTATCAGGATGGATTCTTTAAAAAAGTTACACTCGACATAGAATGCAAAGAATTTAGATCAAAATATAATCAGGATTATGCATTGACAACAAATACTGGATCAACAAGCGCTTCAACCGTTGCAAGTTCTATTCCTAATAAAATGGCAAGTTTAGCCGGAGGCTGGCTAAGCAAACAAGCGAAAAAATTTAAATTTTAAAGGATTTAAAATTATGGCATTCCCAAATTATCTATCAAATAGTTATAATAGTTATGAATTTGAAGATTTCGGAGATGTTAAAGTTGTTGATTATAAAACATTAAATCCCGAAAAACTTTATGATATTGACAATTATAATGTTGATTTTAAAGTAGGATCAATGATAGAAGGACAATTTGTTGAAGTTTTGGCAAATAACTTATATGAATCTGTTGATTATTGGGATTTTTTACAAATTTTAAATTATAAAGATAAAATATTTGATAATACATATAGTATTGATACTCTAAATGATATTGTTGATTCAGAAAATGCCGAATATTTTTATAATCCTACTCATCCCTATCAAGGCAATTTATCTGAAGCTTTTATTGAAAATTATAAGCAGCAAAAATTAACTGAAAAAATAGAAACTCAGGATTTTAAGAAACTTTGGAGATATCTTCCAAAAGATCAATTTTTAAAGCTTGTAAGATTTATAAAATACAATTATTAATTTTTACGATTTTTACATCGAAATGTTATAAGCGTAATTTTGAAGGCAACCGGAATTTAAATTTATTTTATTATATATTATATAATAAAAATAAATTTTCTCGTATGGTGCTCAAAAATTAACGAATCCAAACCTTCGGTTAATAAATCGTAAAAATTTAAAATTCCCGTTTAAAAATTTCAAAAATTAACTTTTATAATGCGAAGCATAAAATTAGTAATTTTTTGCATTTTGCAAAATCTAAATCAATTTACATCCAAATGTTAAATTATTAATTTTTTAAACAACTTTGTATTATAATTAAATAAAAAGAGATCAAAATAAATTTTGGATGCTATTCGTATACTCATTTTTAATAATTTAAATCGCAGTTTAAATTACGTGAAAATTCAGTTTTAATATTATATAATCTTAATAAAAAAGAAAGGATATTTCAATGAACATCGAAAATGAAATTAATGGTATTTTTGATTTAGCTCAAAAATATGGAATCCAAATTGTCAGTGGTAGAGGAACGTGGCATTCTGAGTGCAGCGAAAAAGACCCGTTTATTTTTTATCTATACGGAATTTCACCAGTTCAGTATAGTGCGGATAAAATAAACATAAATGGATTTTATTTTGATTATTGTAGCACAGAAAAAGTATCCGAATTTATGAAAGTTTTCAATGAAACAAACGATTTTTTAAAAGCAAAAATTAAAAAATTGTGTGAAACAATCAATAAATTGCCTGGAAATCCGTATTGCTTTTTTGAAGTTACAATAAATGACAAAAAGATTGACCAAATTAGAATTCAAGTATATAGGGATTGTATTCCAGATAATTTTACTAAACAAAAAATAGGTAAATTGGAATTTGAATATGATCCAAAACTGGATTCGTCAACAATTGACGCAACAATATTAGAAATTGTTAGAAAACTAATTTTTTCGTAGTTTTTGAATATTATAAATGGTATTCAATAAATTGCGAAATTGCATTTAGTGATTTTGTTTTTGAATATTACAAATAAGAAAGGATTGTAAAATGAATTACAAAAAATTATGTGAGGACTATTATAAATTTCAGAAGTTAATTGCAGAAAGATATAAAAGGCTTTATGAAGCTTTTGTAAATTCCGGATTCGAAATGTCAGAAAATGAAACAAAATTTTATAATTTTCTTAAGAAATCAAATTCAAATTCAAAGTTTCTTTCATTTGAGTTCCCAGGTAATTTATTTGTAGTCAAATGTGAAATTGGAGTTTTTGATGATTTAATTGTAAATAGACGCATTTTAGGTAACGATTCAGAATTTGAAAACTATTTGGATTGCATAAATGACACACGTTCAGTATTTTGAATATCTTTATAGGACGGGAATTCGCGAACTTTCGGATCTTATAAAAGATCCGGAATTTTTAAATTTTAAATCAAAACATCCGTATAATTATGATGACTATATAAAAGTCAAAATTGAAAATAATAAATTAATTGTAAATTTTGAAAATGAATCATTAATTTTGAATTTAAACATTATTAAAAATACAAATCTATTATTTTATTTTGATATTTTTAAATAGTATATTTTTAAATTAAATAAATAATAGAAAAATGGATTTTATTAATGTTATTAACAGAAAAACTTAAAAAACTTTTTATAAAGCAACCTCAGGATTACCTCAAAACCCCGGATAAACCTCTCGGCCATATTCGAAAAGATATGACAGCGGATGAATTTAATTTCAATTATCAGGCATTTTTTGATGGTAATTCTACTTATAATTATCAATCTCAAATTGATCTAGCAGCTCAACAAGCAGCAAAAATTGATGTATATCGAAAAATTGCAAGAAATTCGGCTGTTATGTCGGCATTATCGGAAATTATTGATGAAATTACATATACTGATGATGCTCCGGAACCCCTTAAAGTAAAAGTTGATATCGAATCACCTGAAATTATAAATGCTGTTCAAAAAGCTTTTAAAAAAATTATGAAGCTTTTTAATCCTCAAAAAAATCTTTATTTCTTTGTTCGCGATGCCTATATTGACGGCCAAATGAATGTGTATTTAGATTATGATAAAACTGGAATAAAAGGAATTTCATTTTTGGATCCGAGATATTTAGTTTTTGATATTGAATCAGAAACATACAAATATTGGGACGGATATTATACCGGCTGGTTTGGAAATCAATCAATTGGAGCTAATAATGCTGTTGCGAAGCAGATTTGGCAAATGAGATTCCCAAGAGTTGCTAATAAAATTACTAAAGATGATGGCATCCACGATAAAGATTATTTGGAATATAATATTGAGGAGATTGTTCATCAAGATTTTGGTCTTTATTCTCAAGAAGGACTAATTCTCAGCTATCTCGAAGATGCAATAAAAGATGCGAATGTTCTGCAAGTTTTAGAGGATTTGCTCGTCCCGCTAAGATTCTCAAGATCAGTTTCGCGCAGAATATTTAATGTCGATGTTTCTGATATGAGTAAAAGTTCGGCCGAAGCATATATGCAAAAAATTATGAATACTTTTAAATATAAGAAAAAGTATAATGCAGAAACCGGCGAAGTAACTGATAATCAGCATATTACAAGTATGGTCGAAGATTATTGGTTTGGTAATATGAGTGGTGAAAAAGGCGTTAGTGTCGATGTTCTCGACGAAACTGGAAATCTCGGAGAGCTTCGAGATCTTATGTATATGCTCAACAAGCTATATAGATCGATGAAGGTTCCAACAAGTTATATTCAAAATCAAACTGAAAACGGCGGAGATAATGGATCTGCAGCAGTTGACGGAAAAGACGAAATAAATCGAGAAGAGCTTCGATTTTTTATGAGAATCCAAAGACTTCGAACCGTCTACACTGAATTCTTTATGCATATTCTTAAAAGAGAATTAGTTTGTTCAAATACAATTTCTGAAGCAGACTTTAATCTAATAAAGCCAAATATTACAATATATTGGGACGGCGAAAATCAATTTTTTGAAAAATTGAAGCTATCCGTATTCTTAAGGAGAATTGACAGTTTTAGTCAAGCAAAAGATTTTGCAGGTCAAGTTTTGCCAGTTGAAATGTTATATAAAGAAATCTTTAATTATTCTGATACAGAAATTAAGGAATTGCTAGAACAACTCAATAAGGAAAAGAAAAATCCACTTTATAAGAATTTTTATCCTGATCCAAATGAAGTAGATCCATATAGTAATTTTTAAATTTTTATATTTAAAATTAACAAAAAGTAAGTGATTTTTAAGTTTAAAAAGTATATAATACAATCATAAAACAAGAGAAAGGATGTCAAATGAAACTATTTAATGTTTCTGAGTTTTATGTTGTAAGTGAGGTTGAATCAATTTATGATTCTGATGACGAATTTATCGGATTCAGAAGAATTACAAGAGGATTTTATCCAGCAACTCCAGAAGGATTAAAAGAAGCTGAAGCCCTTGTAAAATATTTGCAAACTGATTCAAAAGCCGAGTTTAATGTTAGAAAAGAATCATTATTTTCAGATTTTAATTAAAGTTTAAGTTTTATTATTATATAATTAAATCAAAAGAGAAAGGATTTGAAATGAAATTACTTATGACAGCGCCAAGTTCCAAGGAAATTGTAAAAGGTGAAATTTTTCACGTCGAAATTTATGAGAATGAAATTATTCTCGATATAAAGACCGGAAATACTTCGTATTCATATCGTTTTATTGAAAGCGATCCCATCAGAAGGAATAAGATTTTTGATTCGCTTGCTTCCGTAGAAGATAACGATTTTGTTGAAATTGAAAAGAAATATAATAGCAATAATCAATATGAAATTGAAAGAATGCGAGTAAATCTAAAAACAATTATTGAAATCGAAAAGAGTCTTTAAAAGACTCTTATTATTGAGGGGATTAAAATATGGAACTAACATTAAATTATGAAAATTCGACTGATTTTATAAAAGATAAAATAATAAAAATTCATAAAAGAGAATCAAGTATATCAGTGTTTTTTGAGCATTTGTATCCAGTATTTTTTGAAAATGCACCGGATAAATTATATGAAATTTTGAAAAATGCAGTTTGCGTTGATATTGAATGCAAAGAAATTTCTAATGATAAATTTGAAGTAATTAAAATTTCCAATTATTTAATAATTTAAAGGATTTCAAAATGAATGATTTTTTCGATATTATTAATGATTTAAAATCAAAAATTTCCGCATATGAAACTGTATTTGGATGTGTAAAAGGAGAATTTTATAATTATTATGATCAGCTATCCATTGATATTACAAAGTGCCGAGATCGAGAAATAAAGAAAATACTTGAAAAAAGATTAAAAGAACTTGATTCAACAATTAAAATATTGGATTTATAATGTTTGACCGATATTTTTTAGTTTATAAAATTAATGATTTAACTAAAATTATTGAATTTGATTCCAAAATTAAAGCACTTTACCTATATTGTCACTTTATACTATTGACGCGAGAAGTAAAAGTTGTTAAATGTAACAGTATTAAATTTTTGCAATATTCTGATACTAAAAATATTGATTTTGATGACATCCAAAATGATTCAAACGTTACTATTTTAATATAAATAACATAAAATAGGATTTGTAAATGAATTTTAATTTTGGAGCAAAAGAATTTGATTTAATGTCAGAACAAGCTGAGGAGTTAATTCGGTTATATGGAACCCCAATAAAGCTTATTATAACCGAAAAATTAAACAAGGATTTAATATTCGGAGATTTCAGCCACTTCAAAGCAGATTCAAAAAATGTATTTGATTTCTATGCACTTCCCGAAAACTCCGAAGCTTACGATGAATACGAAAGACTCCAAACACAATTCGGAATTCCAGGTGATTCAACTGTAAACTTTTTTATTGCTAAAAATTCAATGTATCAACTAATGCAAAAAAGCTTCAATTATGTTAATGATTTTGATTTTACAAATCCTGATAATTTCAAAAAATTAATTAGCTCACTGGTTGTTGTTCCATCTGGTAGAATTTTTGAAATTACTGATATTTCATTGGATAATCCGGGAATGACAACAAGCTTTTTAAATAATCTTCAAAAAATATGTTTTCTTATAAGTTGTAGAGAATTTATTCCTCATAAAGCATCATTAAAAGAACTTAAAGTAGATCCGGTAGTCGATGATTTGGATATTAATAAATCGGAAATTCCAAAAGGCTCCGATATGCTCCAAAGTTTGGATAGTTATTTTAATGAATTAGCAGAAAAAACAAACCTCCAAGATTCTGATGCTGAAAAATATTTAAAAGTGGATGATATTTTTGGCCGATTCTAAAATCTTAAATTGCATTAAAATTTAAAAATCTAAAAATTCAAAAGTCTAGCCGACGGCTAATTTTTTGAAGCCGATTTAAGGCGACCGGAAATTAAATTTATTTTATTATATAAATTTATATAATAAAAACAAAAAATTCTGGTATAGTGCTTTTGAATTTACGAATCTAAACCTTCGGTTAAAATCGTAAAATTAAAAATTAAAAATTAAACATTTTTAAAATATAATTAAAATCAAAGGATTTTAAATGGGTAAAAATTTTTCATTAAATTCAAATAAAAATAGGCCGAAATCAGATTTCTATCAAACTCCATATAGTCTTACTGAATTGTTACTTCAAAATGAGATTTTCGAAGGCAAAATTCTCGAACCCGCTTGCGGAGACGGCGCAATTGTTAAAGTTTTAAATGATTTTGGATTTAACGTTACTGCATACGATATTGAAACTAATTTTTTAAATGAATCAAACTCTTACGACAATATTATTACAAATCCTCCATATTCATTGGCAAAAGAATTTATTCTTAAAGCATTTGAAGTTTCAAAATCAAAAATTGCAATGTTGCTTCCTCTCAATTACTTACACGGAATTGAAAGATTCCAATCAATTTATTCTCTTAAAAAATTAGAAACTGTATATGTATTCACAAGATATCCACTTCTTGAACAAACTATCCGTTCGGATGGAAAGTTCAAAACGGGAATGATGGTGTATGCTTGGTATATTTGGAATTTATCATTCTCTGGATATCCAACAATAAAATGGCTCAATAATAACGATTTTGTTATTAAAAATTCAGGTAAATTATAATATAATAAGATATCAAAAGGGAAAGGATTTATAATGAGAAATATTAAAAAAGTTGATCATTATGATTTGGAAATAACTCTTACTTCAAAATGTAATGAAAAAATACGATTTTATATATATGATTTAAATAAATATGGACTACAAAGAGTCGAAAGATTAACGGATTCTGAAATAATAACAGAATATACAGATTCAATTCATTTTATTTTTAATGAAACATTTAAATTTTATTTTAAAATAAATGAAGGCTGTTATGTCGATGGATGTTTTAAAATTAAGGATACTAGTGATAAATCAGAAATTTTTGATTTTTTAATCAAATCACTAAGTTCCGATTTTTGTAAAAGATACAATTTATCACTAACAGTTTCAGGAATTAAAATGGATCCAATCGGTGATAAAGATGATATTTATTATTTTCTACTTCATATGGCAGATCAAATTTAGAAAGGATTTAAAATGAAAAAAATTAAGAAAGAATTTGTTTACAATTTACTTGTGGACGTAAAAACTATTTGTGGTGAGCACATAGCGTTTGATACTTATACTAGCAAGGAACGCATCAGAAAACTTTCTGATTGTAGTGAGCTTTGTATTTTAACCGAATATTTTGATAAGATTAGTTTTGTTACAAGAGGTAATTATTTAAAATTTTATTTTGTGTCTAATTCGCTTGATATTGAAACAAAAGAATTTTATTTATGCAAAGTGGATTCAAATTTACATTATCAATTTGAAGCGGCTTTAAACATATTGAGTGATAAATTTTGCAAGAAATATAATTTATCATTAAAAGTCGATAGTCTCACAATGGATCCAATTGAGGACAAAGATGATATTTATTATTTTTTAGATCATATAACTGACTAAGGAAACCCAAAATGATTGAAGTAAATGTGGAAAGAGTTGAATTCTATAATTTATCCTTTTATATTGAAACAAAGTTTGGAATTATTGAAAAAACATTTTATCAAATTCCGGCAATATATTATAAAAAAATTTGTGCTCTAAGTAAAATTGAGCAATTTGCATATACTGTTAGAAGCATTGAAATTGAAGATTTACCAGGTTATTTGAATATAAAATTTAATTTTATTGATAATTCAACTCCGGAAATTATTTCAATTTTTGTCAATAAACTTGAAAATCTTAAAAAAGTTCTTGGAAGTTTAGCTAAGAAATATAATTTAAGAGTTGATGACCTAAAATTCAAAGATGTTATTAGGCTTGATTTAATTAATAAAGATCCAGATATTTTGAAATTCTTAAAAGGACTCATAAATGATTCGGATTGAAACACAAAAATATTATGATTTAGAATTTTATTTAACAACTAAACTTGGCCTCGGATATAAGAAAATTTCAAAAATTCCCGAAGCTGAATATGATTTCATAAAAGATTTACCGGAGCTCGAAAAACTTTGTTATTTTATTGAAAAAATAGAATTTTTTAAATATCCATATGATAAAACAGAAATCTTTATTGATTTTAAAGATTCTAAAAATTACTATTTTTTCTTATATGACAGTTCGGGTGTAAAATTAGAAGATTTAGTTCCAAAAAATCCAGATGGCGATTTTGAAATTACCGATTCATATGAAATTAAGGATTTTATAAATGCGATTATTAATTAAAAATGTAAAAGAATTACTAAAGAACTCAGTATTTAAACCGCTTATTTTAGTTAAAAATTCAAATTATATTTCTGCAGTATTGAGTCTTGAAGCAGATGTTATTTCTCCAAAACAAATCGAGAGCGAATTAAGCTCAATATTTAATAAGATAGAAATAAAAGAAATTAAATATATTTATCAGATTAATTTGTTTTATATTGAGTTTAATATTTTTGATTTAAAAGTTTAAAAATTATGCAAATTACATTTAAATGTAAAATTCATTTTTATTAATATATTATAATATATAATAATAAAAATTTTTTAAGTATTTAAAAATCAGCTCCAAATCCTAATGCAGTTTCAGAATCTCGAATTTCTCTCAGTTGACTTATAATATCCTTACTATAATCAATACTTAAATATTTGTCTTTTATAAAATCATTTTTAAATTCAGTTTCAGTATTAATCGATTTTATAATTTCTTGAATATTATCTAGGTTTTTTGCATTTAAAAATATTGCGAAACAAATAGCGAGCGACATAACTAAATCATCGTGCTTACCGGTTTCTGCTTGATACTTCCCGTTTATTTCGACAAAATCAAAAAGTTCTTTAATTGTGTCTGAATCGACAATTTTAAGCTTATTTGATTCTGCGAACATTTTCATATTTTGAAGCAATGCATATCTCGTTTTATATGTTGTTCTAAATCCCGGATATTTAAATCGCTTCCCATTTACTTTATTGACATCGTGATAGAGATTTGCATAATCATATCCAGATTTTATAAAATCAGCAATTGATTGTCCTGATCCATCATTATTTTCGACTATTAACATTGCTCCATTATATGATTTGCCATAATCTACAATATAATCAACGAACTTTAAATAGTCAATTTGGCATTTGCATCTCGCAACTTGAGTAAATCCCGTATTTTCAATTTTAAGAACCTGAAAAGCGCAAAAATCTCCGCCAGATTTTGCAGAGTCAACACCCATAACATATTTCGTATTTGGAATAGGATCTTCAAATATTGCAATATTTGGCTTTCTTGTGTATAATGCGTCACAAATAACAAAAGAGTCTAAAATTTCACCAGATATCAGTGTATTTGCAGAGCCTTGAAATTCGCAAGCGTAGTTGACCGCAAAATACCGTTCTCCATATTTTTTTATAATTTCTTTTTTGAATTCCTGAGCTTCATATTTAGAGCCATCACTTCGAAATCTCGGAACTGCCTTCCAATCTCCAAAATATTTGATATATCCATTTTGGGATTTTTCAGCAGTAAATCCTGCGCGCTTCCAAATATCATAAAAATGATTCTTACCATTTGGAGTTGAAATAAAAATTACTTTTTTTGTTGAAAGACCCGATTGTGAAGGAAGCAACGAATCAATAACGTCGTTAAATGTTGAGGAGTCTACCCACGCAGATTCGTCAAATACTATATAGTGAGTCGAAAATCCGCGAAAACTAGAATCTGAAGGTGTATCCGTTAAAATCCTTATATTGCTTTCTCCCTCAATGCTTCCTTTATTCCACGTAACTATACCAGTTTGGAGCCAGATTGGTAGGTTTACGAGGATTTTTTTAACTTTATCAAGAAACTCTCTTGCCATTGATCCTTTATTTGCAAGAATACCAATATTGATGTCTTTTTTGAATAGAAAGCAGTGTGCTAGAAAAATGCCGACAGTTACCGACTTACCCGACTGTCTCGGCATAGTAGCGATAATGTTTTCATTTTCAATTGGTGATATGACATTTAAAAAATCTCGCTGATATTGCCTAACTTCTGGAAAATCAACACCTTTAGGAGTCAAAATTCTTACATAGAAATCCAAAAAATAAAAAATATCATTCATACACTTTTCAATTTCGATTTCGTGTATTTTTGATAATTCAAGTTGAGTAAATGCTTTTTTTAATGCTCTATCTCCATTGTATGAAATTGGATTGTCATATGCATCAATATAAAAATTTTCATCATTTTTTGGAGTTTCGAGAATTTCGAGAGCTTGCAATTTACCTTCATTGGTAGTTCGCAAAACGTCGAGAAGTTCGGGAGTTATTTCAGATTTATGATTTTTAAAATATGTAATTTCGGATTTTGTTAACATTTTTATGCTTTTATATTATTTATTTTAAAACGAAGCTTTAAATGTGTGAATTTAAGTATATTAAAAAATCGAGTAGACGTGGTGCCTCCAAGATTTAGTTTGATCCCTTTTGAATATTTATTATATTACAATTTTGTTTACTAATTTTATGCTTCGCATATTTTTAGTATTTTAATTTGGGATTTATAAAATTTTACGATTTTTACATTTAAATGTTATAAACGTAATTTTTTGTAATTTTTACGGAATTTAAACGGAGATTTTATATGCGTAAAATTTGAAGCCAACCGGAAATTAAATTTATTTTATTATATATTATATAATAAAAACAAAAAAATCTGGTATGGTGCTCTAAAAATTACGAATCTAAACCTTCGGTTAAAATTCGTTACTTCAATTCAAAAATCAAAAATTTACTTTTATTATGCGAAGCATAAAATTAGTAATTTTTAGATTTTACAAAATCCAAATCATTTTACAATTTAAATGTAAAATTATTAATTTTTTGAAATTTAAAAAATGCAACTTTAATATATTATAATTTGGATCAAACTAAATTCAGGAGGCATAAAATCTACGCGTTTAAAATACCTTAAAATTTTTAAACATTTATACACTATAATTATGTCAAAAGGATTTAAATGAAACACGATTATACAAATGAAACTGAACTAAAAAGTTTTTTAATAAGAGAAAAAAATAGAAAGTTGAATCTTAAACCTTGCTCGATAACATTAAATCACGAAATAAACAATCTTATTAATAGATTTAAAAATGGAGAAAAGAATTTAAAAGATTCTATTATTGAAAAATCATTTGAAACTGCGATTGATGATTATTCACACGAAGTTTTCGGATCGATCGTTATTTTAATGATTCGAAAAATTTTAACAAAGCCAAATTTTAGTGGATATACGTGGACTGAGGATTTTATAAGCGATAGTTGCTACCGCGTTTTTAAATATCTTCATAATTTTGAACCTTCGAAAATTTCAAAAATATCTGGACAATCTGTAAATGCTTTTGCATATGTTTCGCAGATTATCCATAATTCAATAGTTGCAATTATTAAGCAAAAGCAAAAAGAGCAAAAAGATATTGATTCTTTTGTAGCAGAAACTGAGTCAAATACCGGCCCGTTTGTTGGTGATTTAAAGTATGATAATCCCGAAATAAATCCAAAAATTATTAAAATTGAAACGGAGTCAGATTTTTTTGATATTGATTTAAACTCAATTGAAAATAAACATATTATTTTGGAATATAGTAATTTTAAAATTTCATATGACTTATATGCAAGAATTTACGCATATCTTAAGAAATACGCCGATAAAAATATTTCAATTGTAAAATCAAAGAGTAAAACAAAATGAATGTAAAAACACAAATAGATCCGGAAATGCTTAAATTTGAGCTAAAAATAATTAATAAATTATTTGATTATATTAAAAAGCATTCTGACGAATGTATGATGGATGTTTTAACTGAGTTTTGCTCCGAAAATAATGTAAGTTTTGATGAAGTCGGATATTTAATTGCGGAAGATTCATATCTGAAAGAATTTATAAATAGTAATTTAAAGAAATTCAATTATTTGAAATCAGAAGTTAAAAATTTTGATTGTGTAGATTCCGATTTTTAAGTTTGAAAACAATTTTTTTAAAAAATTAAGTGAAATTTCAGCAAAATTATAATATAATACAAACATAAAAAGAGAAAGGATTTGAAATGATTGATTTGATTACTTTATTTGCAATTTTGTATTTAATCACAATTGTGTGTTTTACAATTGGAGTTGTCATTTATAAAATTGGTGATCACTGCCCGGCATTAAAGAAATTTTTAAACAAATTAGAAAGTTTGTTTTAGTATGCGTGTAAAATTGCTTGATTTTAAAAAGCTTTCGACTTCCGTTATTGCAGCGAGAACTTGTTGGAATTCTTTTCACAAAGGTGGAAATTATGAAATTCCAACGGATTCTATAACTGATGATGATACGAAGCTTTTAGTAAGATTAATTCAACAATACAAGCACGAATCAATAATTGAGCATATCGATTATACATTTGCTCTTTATGACATACCGAGATACGTTCTTGTTGAATTGACTCGGCATAGAATTGCTTCATATTCTGTTAAATCAACGAGATATACGTTAAAAGAAATTAATGTATTACCATTTGAATCTTTAATTGACGTAAATCCGGATTTAGTTGAATTTCAGAGAAAGCAATTCGATTTATTAAAGCAAGCAAGCGAAAAATGTAAAAATATTGATACATTGAAGGCATTAATTCCAGAAAGCTATAAATGTGACATAGTATTTACGATAAATGCGCGAAGTTTGCGAAATTTCTTATCACTTAGGCTTAGCAAAGCAGCCCATTTTAAAATTCGCGAATTAGCGAAATTAATTTATGATGCAATTCCTGATGCGCATAAGTTTTTGTTTTTGGATTTAGTAATTTAATATTTTTGCATATTTTTATTATTTGCAATTTTATTAAATGCAAATAATAAATAATTTAATAAATTCAATTTAAGCATTTAGATTTAAATGTTTAGACTGAATTTATTTTCGTATTTCGGCCTCCTTGGAAATACGGTTCTAAATTCAGTGATTCATAATTTCTCCTTTCTTGGGAATCCCGTTGAAATATACGGGATTCTTTTGTTTTGTGGATTTTTGCTAGTTTAAAAATTATTAAATTTTTAAATTCTTAAATTTTTAAATTCTTAAAATTTTAAGTGATTTTTAAGAATTTTTAATATATAATTATGTCATATTTAAAGGATACGAAATCTTTTAAATTAAAGGTTCCATTAGTTTAAGCGGATAGAATAGGCGCTGTTTCGGCGAAAGATCCAAGGTTCGAGTCCTGGGGTAGAACTGTTTATTTTAAAATGCTGGTGTAGCTCAGTTGGACGGAGCAACGGCCTTCTAAGCCGTAGGTCTCAGGTTCAAATCCTGATGGGCGCTCCATTTTTAAGGAGAATAGATATGTATGAAACTTTAACAGAGAGATATGAAGCTTTACTCACTATTGAGAAAGCACGTAAGCGGTTGTATGATAATCTAGTGGATGAGTTAGAAATTTTCAAGGAATCTCTATTAGACGAGATAGCCAAGTTTGAAAATTATGAGCTCGAAAATAAAACGCTTGAGGTAATATATGATGACGGCTTTATTAATCTATTCTTTAAAGACGACTTTTCGCAATTCGGAAGAAATAAAATTATGAAAGCAGTTAACAGTTCTCTTACTTTCAAAGTTTACATTGATGATCCTTGCATCGATAGAGATTTTGATACAGTAAGTATCGCGCTGTACAATATTTTTGGTGTTGCGGTAGTTTATTAAGCCGCGGGATGTCTGATTACTCACGCCATTTTTAATTTTTTAATGGACGCATAGCTCAGCGGCAGAGCAACCCGCTCATAACGGGCCGGTCTTTAGTTCGAATCCCTCAAAAAAAAATCCATTTTTAAAATTTTGAGTTTTTTTTAAATTCTTAAAAAATTAAGTGATTTTTAAGTTAAATTGTTATATAATTATAACATATTTAAAAGATATGAGTTCTTTAAAATATTAAATCTTGCCAATCCTTCTTGTATTTGTGGGAAGCAAAAAAGCTTGATTTATTATAGATTTTGCGATTCCCAATTAAATTTGGGAATTCAAATTTTAAACTTTTATTTGTTATAATTATAACATATTTAAACGAGATTTCGAAATCTAATCCGTCGGATTAAAATTGAATCTCAAAAAACATTTTATTTATTAATTTTTAAATTAATAACTAAAGTGTTTGATTTTTACTGATCATTTAAATCAGATGCTTAGAGTTTCACATTAGTTATAGTCTTTTAAATTTTGAAAACTGGCGATTAAATGGAGTGCAGTCCCTGCTTGCTCGGGCAAGTTCGCTGGTTGGAGGCTCACTGTCAATGTAAAAACTTCGGCAATCTGCAGCACCTGCTGGAGGAAACTCGACCTTTCAGTTTTTTGCGGATTTTCTGGATACTCAAAATAAAAAATCCGTTTTAAACTGGGGAATTAGCTCAGCTGGGAGAGCGCTTGAATGGCATTCAAGAGGTCAGCGGTTCGATCCCGCTATTCTCCACCATTTATGAAATATTAAATTTAGTATTTCTATAAAATATTAAATTTAGTATTTCGAATGCTAAATTACTTTGAACTCCGGACGAGAGTGTTCAATTCCGGACTGGCTTTCTTTTGTGATATTTGGACACTATCACAAATAGGGTCGCAAACCCGACAAGATTTTGCAGATCTGCGCGCATTTTAAGATCCGTTCGAGATTTGTGCAGTCACTTAAACAGAGTGATTAAACAAGACAGATTAAAAGTTTCTCAATTCAGAATCTCGTTTTGTCCTAAAGAATTTATGGGGTCGCAAGGCGAGATTTATAACTTATATTAGCAATTTAGTTGCAGCGAGTTTTTTGAAATCGGTTCTCGTATGATAAAAATCGATTTCAAAAATTCAGAAAGCGGCGCCAGCGCAATTTGCTGCTTTCTGAAATTTAAATAAATGACGAATTCATCTAGTATGGCTGAGGATACCAAACTTTCTATTTGGTTGCGTCGGTTCAAATCCGGCATTCGTTACCATTTTGTGAAATTGAATTTTATATATTCAATCCGCAACTAAGATTCCGTAGCTCAGTTGGTAGAGCATATCCCTTTTAAGGATAGGGTCAAGCGTTCGAACCGCTTCGGGATCACCATTTTAAAATAGTTAATTAGTTTATATTTTATAAAATTATAAAATTATAAAATATAAAGTAATTAGCTATTTAATTAGCTAAACATTTCATAACCTCCTTTCTTTGTTGGAATGTAGGAACTATAAATAACTAAAAAGGATTTATCAAAATGATAAAACAACTTGGTATGTTTATAATTTATGGTGTTGTGACTTTAGTTCCTACATTTGTTTTTGCTTATTTCGTATTTTGCGGTGTTATAGCGTCACTAAATACTTCTGCAATTGCATATCTTATTGCTTCAATTTCAGTTATTTTTAATGGATTTTTAATTTTTCAATATTTTACAAAAATATTCAATAAAATTAAAGCAAAAAATGATAAGGGAAACTCTAAAATGGATGCCGAAGAGCACGTTCGAGACGGCTGGAAAACATTAAAAGAGGGCACAATCGATTCCGCTCCTAAATTCTAAATCTAAAATCTAAAAATTATGTATTTTAAACGTATGTTTAAGATGCATAATTTTTTGTAAATTTTGCTTCAAAAAAATCAAAATTTTGTTATTTTTTGTAATTCAAAAATGTGGATTCATTGAAAATTCAGCTAAATTATTATATAATACAAACATAAAGAGAGAAAGGATTTGAAATGAATTACGAAGATTTCAAAAATGCAAATGATTTGGTTGTTCGTTGTATCGAACCGGGAATGAAGCAATTTATGCGGGTTTCGAAAAGCATAATTGACGAAATCAAAGAAAAATCAAACTATTTTTACTTGATTCCAGATTATGACAACGACTGGTGGCCAGTTTTAGAAATCGAAGTTTCTTTTAAAACTCCGATTGTTATTGGCTTCGATTATGAAGCAAGGTCAAATGATTCGGAATATCCAGATATTATTTTAACTGCTAGAAAAATTTTGGTATAAAGGATTTGAAATGACTTTTGATGAACTTAAAGAGATCGACGGACTAATCGTTAAGTGTTTACCAACGCATTTTAAGCAGTTTTTAAATGTTAAAAAAGAGTTAGTTGATGAAATTAAAGCAAGATCAAGTTATTTTCATTTAAAAGAAAATTATTATAATGACAAAAATCCTATTTTAGAGATTGTTGTTATTTTTGATAGACCAACAGCAATTGTTTTTGATAGTGTAATTGAGCCAGACGACGAATGTCCAAGTGTAACTCTAATTGCAACAAAGATATTGGCATAAAGGATTTGAAATGAAGCTACAAGATTTGAGAAATTTGAATAATCTTTTTATTCAGTGTTTTGAAGCGGATGAATCATATAAGATTATTATAAATAATTTGCTTTTGGATTCGATTAGAAATATTTCAAAGTATACAAAGATTTTGCCAAATACAAGTTGGGACAATTCAAATACAATTCGTCTTGAAGTCAAGTTCAAGAAGTTTACTGTTATCGGATTTAATTATAATGCATATTCCGATTTCGATTCACACGATGCTGAACTCGAATTTATTGGTGTTACAATTTTTAATTAATAAAAAATATAATATGAGTAAATATTCATTTAGTAAATTAGACTTATTTAAACAATGCAAAAGAAAATACAAATATAGATATATTGATAAATTATCGGGTGATTTAATATTACCGGCATTGGTAAAAGGAAAGAGAGTTCATAGTTTGCTTGAACATTTTAGTTCTGATTTTAAGCCGGATTTTAAAGGATCAAAAGACGAAATAAAAGAAGTTTATGATATTGTCAAACGCTTCTCAATGTCGAAATTAGGTAAAGAAATTTTGGCTCCAAAATCAGTCCGAGAATTTCATATTAAATTCGACTCTGATTTAAAGCCAACAATTTTAAAGCCAAAATTTGAAGGATATATTGATCGGGTTAATGTTGGTGATTCTATTGAACTTATTGATTTCAAAACAGGTAAATTTAAAGAATCCCAAAATTATGATCAACTTTCAATATATGCAACTTGGTTTCTCCAAAAATACCCAAAATTTAAATCAGTTAAATTGCGATATGTATATGTCGAGCACCTAAAAGAAAATACAATGATTTTTTCAGATTTTGAATCGGTTAAAAATAAAGTTTTGAATACAATAAAACAAATTGAGTCAGAAACGACATTTGATCGAAATATTACTCCGCTTTGTGATTATTGTGATTTTAAATCGGTATGTTTTAAAAGTTTTAATGACACTGAATTAGAAACTATAAGATTTTAAAATGGTTTTAAACGAATATTCAAAATTAACTGAAGTCATTGTCGGCAGAGATTTTGATTTTAGTCCAGTTTATTTTGATTCAACATTTAAATTATTTTTTAAAGCTAATTTGAATCATTATGACGATTTGGATCTTTCAAAATGCTTTGAATCCCAATATACTGCTGAAATTTTAGCAAATCGAAACGAAGATTTAGATTCGCTTGCTAAATTATTGGAATCATACGGAATTACTGTTTACAGACCAGAAAAATGCGAAAAAATACATCAAATTAAAACTCCAACATTTTCAAGTATTGTAAGAAGCTCAAGCAATGTAAGGGATTTAACATTTGTATATGATAATAATATTATTGAAACTGCGCCAAGTTTAAAAGGCAGATTTTTTGAAAATTTTTATTTGAGAAAAATATTTCAAAAGAAATTCAATGATGGATACAACTGGTTAAAATGCCCCGATAATTATTTGGATTTCGAAATTGATTTAACATATTATAAAGATTTTAATCCATCAAAAATTAATCAATGCG
>CAUTVF010000008.1:0-23513 GCA_963541805.1 uncultured Alphaproteobacteria bacterium | reverse complement strand
ATAATTTTTTGCTAGGAATAACAAAATCCTTTTCAACACAACTACAAAGCAAAACATGCTTGATAATATTCCAACCCCTAAAGTAACAGCAAACCCTCTAACAGGACCAGTTCCAAAATGAAATAATAAAACAGCAGATACAAGGGTCGTAATATTTGAATCCATTATTGTTAGTAATGCACTTTGGAATCCACGTTCTACTGAATACAATACTGATGTAGTATTATTTTTATATTCTTCTCTCATTCGTTCAAAAATAATCACAGCCGCATCAACAGACATTCCCATTGTTAGAACCAAACCAGCAATTCCCGGAAGAGTCATAACAAAATTCAAAATTCCCATAACAGCCAAAATTATAAATAAATTAAGAAGCAAAACAAAATTTGCAATAACGCCAAGTTTACCATAGAAAATAAATATCAAGGCAACAACTAAAAACAATCCCAACACCGATGCAAATTTACCAGCTTCAATTGAATCTGATCCAAGTCCAGCCCCAACAACTCTCTCTTCTACAACCGATAAAGGGGCAGGAAGTGCACCGGATCGAAGTAACAGCGATAAATTTGCAACTTGCTCATATGTAAAATTACCAGAAATTATACCAGTACCACTTGGAATTTCTTCTTGAATAACCGGGGCAGATAAAACACGGCCATCCAAAACAATTGCAAATCTTCTCCCAACATTCTCACGTGTTAACCTTGCAAATTTCATCGATCCAACTTTATCAAAAACAGTTGAAACAGCAGGACGTCCATAAGAATCCTGAGTAGCGATAGAAGATTTTAAATGTTCTCCTGAAATCTCCACTTTTTTATATACTGGAGTATAATATAAATTATCTTTATCAAAAGATGGTAATAACTCTGTTCCAACAGGAATTGATCCAAAATCCGTAACACTTTCATTAACTTTATGGAAAGTCATTTTTGCCGTCTTACCAATTAAATTTTTAATTGCATCGGGATTATCTACTCCTGGCAATTGAACCATAATACGATTACGCCCCTGCTTCTGTATAGAAAGTTCACTTGTACCTAAACTATCAACACGACGACGAACAATTTCAATCGCTTTATCAACAGACTCTTCAACAATTTTATTAAATGCTACACCAGACCAAGAAACCTTAAAATTACCAGATTCATCATCAACAACCAAATTAACATCATTTGAAAAATCATTTTTAATTCTTTTTTTAACTTCGTTAATCTGTCCAACATTTCTAACATTAAAAGAAACAGTGTTAAGTTTTTCCAGTGCTGTTAAATTTGAATATTGAATTAATCCTCGACTTCCTCCACGATTACCACGTAATAAAGATCGCATATTATCTTCCAACAAAGATAATTTATCCCTTTTAATTCCATTAACATCAACTTCCAATAAAATATATGCCCCACCCTTTAAATCCAAACCTAATTTAATTAGATTATTTTTAAAAAAAACAGGCAATCTATTTTGAAAAGACACGGAGAAAAAATTTGGCACCACAAATAAAAATGACAAAAAACATATAATTAAAACTAATAAACTTTTAATACTAAATTTCATAACAAAACCCTTTCTCTACCACAACCTTTTAATATATTTCTCAAAAATGGTCAATAATAATTATAAAAGAAAGCACCCAAATAAAAGGGTGCTTGTACTCTTAAAAGCAATCAAAACTAACGCATCCATTTAAATGCATTTGTGTCATCCTCCGTCCTCTCAATTACACGAGCATCCGTATCCTCAACAATTTTATTGACACGTTTTTGAACATCCATTGCATCTTCCCTTGATTTAAAACTTCCAATACGAACTTTATACCAACTTTCTCCAGACGTTACTTTCTTTGAAACTTTTGCATCGACGCCATTATCTTTCAATAACTGTTGAACTTTATTCGCACCAGTTTCTGATACAAAAGCACCAACTTGAACGTAATATGGATATTCATCATTTAATACTGGCGACATAACTGGCATAGGTTTAACCAAATCATCTGGCTTTGCACGCGCAACCGGATCCTGTTTAACAGATTCTGGAAGAACAACATCAACCGGTTTTATATCATCCAATTTTTTAATATCCTTGTCATTTCTTGAAACAATATCATGTTTCAAGTCTGTTGATTGACATTTAAGCGCCCTATCTTTTGCCTCACGACTTTCCATTTCTAACAACTCAACACGTACCAGTGCAGATCCCTTTTCTTTTATCTCCAAAATCTCTGCCGCTTTTTGTGATAAATCAATAATACGATCCTTCACAAATGGGCCTCGATCATTCACCTTTACAACTACAGAAATCCCATTCTCTAAATTTGTAACTTTAACAATAGATGGCATAGGTAGTGTTCGATGCGCAGCTGTCATCGTAAGAGTATCAAACCTTTCCCCATTTGCAGTCGATTTGCCATGAAATGTTGGACCATACCACGATGCAATACCTTCCTCACTATATTTATAATCTTCGTGTGGATAATACCATACCCCATCAATCTGATAAGCATCTCCTAACTTATAATAACCTTTATCTTTTACACACTTCGGATATACGTCATCATCAGATTTAACATTTTCAGAAACAGGTTTAGAAAATTCATTAGCTACCGGTTTCATATTATTACTTTCAACCTTCTGAGATTGATCTGGTTTTGCTTGTGGCACGGTAGAATCGACAGACTGCACTTTTTGCTCTTTTTGATTCATACTATTTAATACATCATTAAAAAAATTATCACCTGATGACAAATCTTCTTCAGGATTTGATGTCGAATAAACCTCAACTTGCTGAGCAAACGGGCTACATGCGCTGGCGATAAAAGCGACAGTAACCACAACAGATGAAACACTCAGTTTATGCAATTTCATAATAAATCTCTCCTTTATACACAAAATGATATTGCCAATTATACCACAAAAAATAATCATTGCAATTATAAGCTATCAAAAACCAAACAACTTTATACTCACCTACAAAAGATCACCAATTGACATATCTTCAACTACAAATAGAAATATACAAATAGCTAATAAGCATAAAGGTAAGTCAATACAAATCAAAAATACAATTTATTACTTTATTTATCTTTTGTTTCATCTTACTTATTGCCATGTCTACTACTTTTTTTATTATCTTAATCTAAACCTAATAATGCCTGTACAGCATTCACCAAAAATACATTACGATTATTTGTAACTCTATCAATACGACTTAACAAATCAAATAGCTATACACTCATATAATACCGCTAAATCATATTAAAACATCACAAAATTTGTAGAAAAAGCTTGACAAACTCTGGGGGGGGGTAGAATGCAAAAAATTTTTTGTATGGGCAATTTTCTAAATTAGAAAAATACAAATGATAGATATATAGGTTTATGTATCTAGATAATTGATTTGTTTGTTGTTGGAGGGGTGTTATGTTAAAAATTTTAAACAAAGTTTATCGCTATCGTAGTAACGATGATATTAAGATAAAATACAATAATCATTATCGTTATGATTATGAATATAACAATCACTATAAAATCAATGCAATATCATTATTTTTTAACAGTATCAAAAATACTCTTAAGTTATACAGAAATACTACTAGATCGCTAATTTTAATATTATCTTTTATACTACCTATTATTAATATATTTATCATTAGTAATTTATTATCTATTTCGCCATTGCATGCGGGTTTATTTGATATCAAAAAAGACTGGTTATGTCATGATTTTGGGGATAGAAATTGTTTGTTCGAAGATGGATATGGATGTGCTATTCCTAATTTTAATTATAATTTTGGTTGTGTTGACAAAGATAAGGTTGTTAATGGAAATAAGTGTTTTATTACAAAAAATGAACAGGGTAATGAAAGTCATGATTCTGACAAAAGTTTACCGATAATAGAAATTAATAATAAATCATACGTATTAAGTAAAATTAATTCCTCACAAAAAATGTGCAAGTATAATTCTGATGAAATACTTTGTCGTAACGAAGATGCACAGATGATAGAAACATCAAGTTCTCCAGAAGCAGGGAAAATCTATACTAGTGGTAGTGAAATAAAAGGATTAGTTACAGAGGTATTAAATGCCAAAGAAGTATTAGATATTTCTGGAGGAAAATGTGGATTAATGAAAGATAAGAGTTCTTGTCTTAAAACTTGTTCAAGTGAAAAAGAGCAAAAGAAAGTAAAAGATGAACAGGGTAATGAAATAGAGATAGAAGAATCTGAATGTGATAGGCTTATAACAGGAGGAAATTGGCAAGAATGGAATGAATGTTTGAAAGGAAGTAAAAGATCTATTTATTGTGATGAAAATAATGAATATTCAGAAGAATATTTTAAAGATAGTGATGAAAAACAATATTTAGATAAATCATGTTGTGCTGAGAATAATGAATATGTGAATTATAGTAGCAATATGTATTACAAGTTAGATAAAAATTTTAACATTGATGATTATGTAATGTTTGAAGGTGTTTGTGTCAAAAAATCTGATCTACATAAACTAAACAAAGTTGATGTATATAGATATTTAATACTGGGTAGAAAGTCCTCCGATTCTAATGAGAACTCACTGTTTGTACAAGATAATAGGACTAATAGTTGGTGGAGTCATGCTAGTGCTATTGCAAACAAAAGTCTGTATTTTTCTGAAGGTTCTCCCGTAGTGTATGATTATTATGATTCACATGTATACAAAGTTGTTTATACGTTTCCAAATAAGCTGGAAGAATTCATCAAAAAATATGCAAGCTGTACAGAAAGAGCTATTATTGATGGCCGCTCTAAGTGTGTAGACCCCGGGTTCTGGGCATTAAAAGATCGTCGCTGTATTAATAATCAATCTAGTCAACAATGTTTCCTAAAACAACTAGATACATGTTTAGTTAATAAACATTCTAAACGAAAATACTGTAATTTAAATAGTAATTCATCTTGTGATGTTTGTATTAAATGGGGGATTGATTTAAAAGAATTTTCTTTAGAAGGTTTTAAAAATGCTTCTTTCAAATGTATGGAATGGAAAAATGTTACTTGGAGTAATGCTATATCCCAGGGGTTACGTAATAAAATACCTAGTTCATACACAGATGAACAGAAAATTAAAAGTGTTAGTAGTGTAATAGAAAAAGGAAATTTGAGTTATTCTTCTAATAGGGTATCGTGGATAAATACAAGAGATTATGCTAGTATATCCCTGTTAGATGACAAAAAATGCAAATATACCGTTTGTTATTATAAAGGTGAATCGGAGGAAGAAAAGATCAATGATACCAAGATATCATATGGCGTAAACGTGTATTATAATAATACTAATTGGGTTTCATATAATGTGTATGAATATGATGCAGATTCAGCATGGATTACAAAAACATGTAATGATCAGGAGTATGATGCATGTAAAAATAATGATTGGCGTGAGTGTCCTAATTATGCTAATGAAATGTGGGAGGATTATTATGTTTTTGATGTATCAGGAGTAAAATGTGGAGATCATGAATATGAATATACATCTTGGAAAGATCAATATTGTAGCCGTAAACCTGGACGTTGTTATACACAGGGTTATAAATGTCCTAGTAGGAGCTTTAAATGTAACGCTGGATCAGAATCCAGAGGCATTTCCTGGATGGAGCCAGAATATTCGATGAGAGAGGTTGATATCGAAGAGGTATACGATCCTAATTTAATTGTTGAATAAACCTATTATACACCTGTTTCAAAATATAATAGAGATTATTAAATAATATTTCCTTTTATCTACCAGTACAATTCCCTTTTCCTCCAAGTTCCGGGAATTGTACTGACTTTACAGGTTTTAATAATCAGAATAAATTAACAAACTGTATTTAAAACATATTAATTTTTATTAGGATTTGACAAATTATAATTTATGTTTATAGTTCCGTTATTAACTATTTTTAGGGAGGATTTTGTGAAAACAAAAGATTGGCGTATTGAGGTACTGAGTAATTTGAAAAAAGATGTTTTCGACTACAGGTACATAGATGAACAGTTGATTAATGAAATAACATTCATATCGCAGCATCTGACATCATTTAAGCTTATTGGATTTGCATATAGAAATGTTCGCTACGCTATTGAAAAGGAACCAATTATTAAATTAATACTTAGAAAAAATTTTAAAAGTATAGATAAAGAAAATAATTGGACAGCTCTTCAATGTGCAGCATACAAAGGATATTATGCAACGACTAGATCATTGATTGAAAATGGTGCGGATGTTAATTTCAAACAGGATTCATCTTTAAGTGCACTTGATTTGGCATGTATAGCAGGATGTATCGACATAGTATATTTGTTGCTACAACACGGTGCGATTGTAACAAGAACAACACTATCCACTTGCAACGATATCCAGCACGAAATAAACATCAACAAACGTAAAATAAATCAAGAGATCATTGCAGATTTAGTACGTAATGCCTATGACACTCAGCCAATACACACACGAAGTCAATAATTTTTGAATTACAAAAACAAAACCGGCTGCTTGCCGGTTTTTCGTAACTCTTTTTTAAACACGAAGCATTCCACCATTTACATGAAGCGTCTGTCCTGTAATGTATGATGCTTCATCACTTGCCAAAAACACAACAGAATTCGCAATATCCTGAGGAGTACCAAGTATATGGGAAGGAATTTGTTTTTTAATATCTTCTTTAACACTATCTGGTAAAACATCAGTCATAGCGGTTTGAATAAACCCCGGTGCTACTGTATTAACGGTAATTCCACGACTGGCAACTTCCATTGCCAATGATTTACTCATCGCTATTAATCCTCCTTTTGATGCTGCGTAATTAACCTGCCCCGCATTACCCGCAACACCAACCACTGATGCAACAGAAATAATACGACCAAAACGGGCTTTCATCATTGATGGTAAAAATGCACGTGTTAATTTAAAGTTAGCTGTTAAATTAACATCAATCACAGAATTCCACATTTCATCAGTCATACGTAGCATCAATGTGTCTTTTGTAAGGCCAGCATTGTTTACCAAAATATCCAATTTTCCATCCGTTAAATTTAATACATTTTTTGCAAAGCAATCAATATCAGGCAAACATGATAAATCACAGGGAACAAGCAAAATACCTTTACCATTTTCCGAAATAGAATTTTTTAAATTCTCCAAAGCTTCTTGATTACGTCCAGACAAAACAACAGTTGCCCCTTGATTATAAAGAGTTTTCGCAATTGCAGAACCAATCCCACCAGTTGCCCCAGTTATTAATGCAAATTTACCTGTAAGATCGAACATAATTATTTACCCCTTCAACATTATTTATATTTGCAATTTTAATATTACCAGAATCAACGATTTTCTTAATCAAACCTGACAGAACAACTCCAGCCCCAATTTCAACAAATAAATCAACCCCATGATTAATCATATAATTAACGCAATCAACCCAACGTACACCTAATACCATTTGATTTAATAAATGTTCTTTAATCACCATTTCATCGCTTTCAACAGATGCAGAATTATTCGATATAAAAGGAATAATTGGTTTTGAAAATTTTAATAAATCCATCTTAGGCCGCAATACATCCATGGCTTTTTTCATTAATGGAGAATGTGCAGGAACAGATACCGGTAACATTAAAAAACGCTTTGCCCCCATTGACTTTGCAAATTCTTCAGCACGTTTCAAAGCAGTCACATGCCCAGACAAAACAATCTGCCCCGGGCAGTTATCATTTGCTATACAACACATATCATCATCAGATATTGTTGACTTATTGACAATATTCTCAACATTTTTTTTTGCCAGCCCCAAAATGACAGCCATTCCCCCAACACCTTCTTTGACTGCACTTGTCATTGCTTTTCCTCTTTTATCTAAAAATAAAGCCATATCGGCAAGAGAAAACGCAGATGAACAAACAAGCGCAGAATACTCACCAAGTGAATGGCCAGCAACAAAAGATACATTTAAATCATTGCCAATTTCTGATTGTAAAATACGAAAAATACCGACACTCATCGACATCAAGACAAGTTGAGCATTTTCGGTTTTATTAATTTCAGATTCAGGTCCAATTAATGCGACTTTCGCAATATCCCTATGAACAACATCAGATACCTCTGAAAAAACATTCCCAAAAACTGAATATTCATTGAATAGATCTGATCCGATACCAACCCTTTGGCTCCCCTGCCCCGGAAAAACAAACGCAGTCTTCATAATACACCTAAAGAAAGAACAAAAAAACAAACTGAGAAATATTAATTTAAATCAGCAACAACACTCACATAAGTTCTGTCACCAGATTTTGTTTTAAATAAAACACGCCCAGCAGCTGTCGCGAAAAGAGTATGATCTTTACCCATACCAACATTCTCACCTTTATAAAATTTTGTACCCCTCTGACGGACAATTATATTACCTGAAATAACAGATTGCCCACCGGATACCTTAACCCCTAAACGACGCCCAGCCGAATCACGACCATTCTTCGAACTTCCACCTGCTTTTTTATGTGCCATAACTATCCTCTCTTAAGAAACTTAAACAATTATATCTAATATTTTAACCGATGTTAAAGGCTGCCTATGGCCATTCTTTTTCTTACTGTTTTTACGGCGTAAATATTTGAAAACAATAACTTTATCAGCTTTTTTCTGTTCTATAACTTCTGCCACAACTTTTGCTCCAGAAATAAAAGGCGTCCCAACTTTATTGTCAACCATCAAAACCTCAGGAAACTCAACATTTCCAGAAGCATTAATTTTTTCAACTGTCAAGACATCGCCAACTGACGCACGATATTGCTTTCCACCACTCTTAAATACAGCAAACATTTTAAACCTATTCCCAATAAAACAACGGGTAGATTATAGGGGGATATCTAATTAAGTCAATATATTTTTGTAATATTTTTACACATAGTATGAAAAATTATTTCCTTTATTTTTATGTATATCTGGAGTAGTATCCAGCACGTTAGTTTAAGAAAAGGATTTTGTATGAAAGCACAATTTAACGCAAAAGTTGTTTCGATCACAAAAGTAACAGATGGAATTCGGACATTTAAAATTGCCTTGGATAATGACAATTTTAAATACAAAGCTGGGCAATTTGCGATACTAGGTTTGCCACTGGATAAAAATGATCCTGATTCAGATTGGGTCTGTCGTGCATATTCGATCTCCTCTGCAGAGAATGCGGAAATAACAGAATTTTATATAATTCTTGTTAAAGATGGAGCGTTAACAACACGACTGTTTGATTTAAAAGAAGGGGATAAATTGTACATGTCTCCAAAGCCTGCTGGACTTACTTCGTTTGAAGGAATTCCAGATACGTCAAATGTATTATTCATAAGTTCCGGAACAGGAATAGCCCCATATATCAGTATCATTAGAACGCATAAAAATGAAATGTTTAACGGTAAAAGGAAAATTGCTTTATTCCACGGGGTAAGGCGCGAATCAGATTTAGCATTTCGAAGTGATTTTGAACAATTTATGAAAGAATATGATGGGTTTGCGTACTTTCCAGTACTTTCAAAAGATGACGCCAATTGGCATGGACTAACAGGGCATGTGCAAGATGTAATGGAAGCTCAGTTGACAAAATTTTTAGGGGAATCTCCGTTTAATAAAGATAAAAATTATGTATTTATATGTGGTAATCCCAATATGGTGGCATCGGTTTCAACAGCATTTCTTGAACATGGATTTAAACAAAATACAATTAAAGAGCCTGGCAACTTACGATTTGATAAACACTAGTTGTATTTAATAACAGATAAATCAATAAAAATGGTATCCACATGAGATACCTGTTTTTTTAGATTTCTTTAAAAGTGTTTAATAAAACCTAACGCAATTCCCATACGGTCCAGATGTGTTTTACCAGAAACCAGACTGAAATTAAATATAGAATAGCTATATTCCAAGGCAAAATCAATACTATACCCGGATTCTCCAAATGGAATTCGTGTTCCAAATGTTGCACTGGTTACATACCCCTCTTGCATATCCATTCTTGGAGGATCATAGGCTGCAACCCCAACTCCAAGCAGAAAATACGGAACAATTACTGGATTTCTGCCATTTAATTCAAAGCCACTTCGTATAGTAAAACTGGAATAATTTGTACTGGGACTGTGATCATAACCTTGATTATACATTCCTTCAAATCTTAAAAATAAAGAATCAGAAACAAACAATCTTGCACCGGATAATATATGAAATCCTGGCATCCTATCGGTTGGAGAATTTACCTCCCGTATATTGTATATTCCTTGAAAAACACGAAAACCCGTATAAACACTAAGATCATTTGCCAATAATACATTGGAACAAATTATGCCAGATATAAAGACAGAATAAAAAAATATATTACGATTTATCATTTTTACCTACTTATACAAAATGTTACATTTAATGATGTGAAAAAATTTCGATATTCTGCAAACCTAAAACATCCAAATCAACAATGGTTGGCAGAAAATCAATACACTTGTCAAAATATTTTAAAGATTTTTGCAACTTTAGCATTTTCAAACAAAACTTTTTAATCTCGTGCAAATAAAGTACATCATTTGCAGCATAAAATAATTGTTTATCTGTCAATTTTTTTTGTGACCAATCTGAAAGCTGCGATTCTTTATCTAGGAAAATTCCACATATTTCATTTACTAATACTTGTAGTGAATGTTTTTCTGAGTCTTTGCGCACAATTTTACTTGCAATCTTAGTACAAAAAACGTTCTTTACATCAATACCTAAATTCATTTTTATAACCCCCATATCAGCACGGGCATAATGAAAAATCTTTTGAATATTTTTATTTGTAAATAATTTTTTTAAATTTGGACAAACATATTTTTTTTTAGGATTTAATTGGACAAGAGATGCATACCCATCTCCAGATGATAATTGCACCAAATAAAGATTACCGAATTGCAAATCCAATCCCATAAATTCAGTATCTACTGCAACAGAGCCTTTTTTAATAAATTCCTTTAATAAATCATTTGGTAAGTCATCTTTATACAAGGTATAATGATTATTCATAACTAAATACCTTTCTTATATGCATTCACTTTACTTACAAGAGTAGTCAGCAATGTTTCAACAACATTTTTTCCAGTCGTATTCGCATTATCCAGAAGTGCCTTAAATTCGCTGCGATATGTAACAGACATACTTACACCTGCAACAATCATGTCAATAATATTAAAATTATCACCTTTCTTACGCCAGCGGACTTTGCAATCAATTTTTGTACTATCTTTATTATCCTTTTTATACACAATAAAATTTACATACAAATGCCCATTATCAATTAATTCTTCACTACCTGTTACCTCTGCAATATAATTCTCATACCCTGAAAACTTATTTGCATATGAATATAACATTAAATCACTAAATAATTTCTTAAATTGATCTTTACCTTTATCATCCATCTTTCTATTAATTGGACCCAATACAAAAGCAGATACAAAATTTAAATCAACTTTAGATATTAAATTATTCCTTAATATTTCAATCTTTTTTTGTATCGGATTGTTTGAATTTAAAACAAAATTGAACGTCTTATCAATTATAGAATTTGTTAAAGATATTGCTGTAGATTTATCGGTATCTGTAATACTATTTTCTGCCTTTAAAGGATTGCCATAAAATGAATAAAAGATACACATACCCAATATTAATAAAAGAAATAATATAAAACGTACAGTAGATATTAAATAAGGAGTTTTCATTTTATTTTTCATAAATACTCTCCACGCTTAAAAACAAAACAAATACTACAGCCAATAATTTATTGATGCAATCATTTAATATAACGAAGCTATAAAAGCATCTTTTAATAAAACTTCTACATCTACTTGATTAATTCCACGACTGAGTAAAAATGACAATTGACTTTTATCAAATCCAGATAATGCAAAACCGTGATTAATCACACTACCTTCTGTTGCACAAACAATTGCAGGAATAGATCTGACAATCGCAGATGGAGATAATTTTAAAACTTTATGAACTTCAGTAGAAGTAATCGATTGCAAAAGTCTATCAACAATAATTTTCATATTAAATGTTATATCTGAATCTCTGTATACAACACCTTTGACATTAACATCCGAAGTCGAATTGGATGCAACATGATGTGTAGATAAATTAATATCATATTTTGAAGAAAATTTATTTATGTACAAAACCCTTGTTTTAGCGGTCGATGTATCATTAAGTATAAAATTGATATTTCCGCGCAATTCTGATTTAGAATCGTCCATTATAAAAAATGAAACATCCAAGTTTACAAACTCAGAGACATTAACATTAAAATTGAATAATGATTTATTTAATCTTGTTCCGATTAAAAAAACATGAAGTGGTTTAGTTAAAGATTTATTAATAACTATATTAATTTTATTATCTAATATTTCTATTATTATACTGTCATTAGAAAAATTAGATAAATTCCATGAAAGTTCATTATCTATAATAGTAATTACATCTGATAAATCCGATAAAATCGGAATTGAAGTATCAATATTTTTAAATAAGTTTGTAATTTTTTCTATCACTTATAAACCTTATGAAAAACTTTCAAATCCACTTTCTTGAACTTGGCGGGCAATTTCAACTCCCCCTGTTTTAATCATCTTACCATTTGATAAAACGTGAACATAATCCAAATCAAGATTCAGCAATTTATCATAATGACTAATAATTAAAAATGATGTTTTAAATTCTGCTTTACAAAAATTAACTGCGCTTATTATAGATTTAACCGCATCCACATCAACCCCAGAATCCGGTTCATCTAAGATGGCATACTTTGGTTCCAACAATAGCAATTGTAACATTTCCATCTTTTTCTTTTCTCCACCAGAAAAACCAACATTTAAATCACGCTTTAACCAATCACTTGGAATCGATAATAAATCTGAATATTTTTCAACTAATTGAAAAAATTTATAAGCGTTTAATGGTGTCAATCCTCTCCCATTACGAACAGAGTTAACAGCATATTTTAAAAATACAGAAAAAGATAATCCATCAATTGCAATCGGATTTTGATATGACAAGAATAAACCATTATGAACACGTTCATCAACTGTCATATCTAACAAGTTTTTTTCATCCAATAAAATACTCCCAGATGATATTTTGTATTTATCACTACCAACTAAAGACATAGCAAGAGAACTTTTTCCACTACCATTTTTACCAAGTAAAAAATGAATTTCTGAACTATTTATATTTAAATTAATATCATGTAATATTTCTGTGTTATCATCTGTAACATTAACAAATAAATTTTTTATCTCTAACATATAAAAACCTTTATTCTTCTATTTTTATATTAATCAGTTCTTTTGCTTCCATCATAAATTCTGCAGGTAGCTTTTTAATAATATCTCCAGCAAAACCATTTACAATCAACGACATCGCACGTTCTTGGTCAATTCCGCGAGAATTTAAGAAAAATATTTTTTCTTCTGATACACTTGAAACAGTTGCCTCTTGTTCAATTATTGAATTATATCCACTATCAATAATTTTTGGATATGCATTTGCAACTGCTTCTGACCCAATAACTAAATTATCACAACGTGTAAAATTTTTAACATTTTTGACCCCATCTTTTACTTTGATTAAACTGCGAAAAATATTACGTGAATGTTTTAAAGAAATACTTTTTGAAATAATTGTTGAGGATGTATTATTTCCAACATGTATCATTTTCGATCCGGTATCAGCAGCTTGAAAATTTGTTGTTAAAGCAACAGAATAAAATTCTCCAACAGAATTATCGCCTTTCAAAATACATGATGGATATTTCCATGTTTTTGATGCCCCAACTTCTAATTGCATCCATGAAATTTTTGCACTGTCAAATGCAATACCACGCTTAGTTACAAAATTATAAATTCCACCAACACCTCTTTCATCCCCTGAATACCAGTTTTGAACAGTTGAATAATTAATTACCGCCCTATTCATCGCAACCAATTCAACAACTGCAACATGTAATTGATTATTGTCGTATTGAGGAGCAGAACAACCCTCCAAATAATTTACTTCCGCATCTTCATCTGCAATAATCAGTGTTCTTTCAAATTGTCCGGCTTCTTTTGCATTTATTCTAAAATACGATCCTAAATCAATTGGACATTTAATCCCTTTTGGAACATAAACAAAAGTACCATCAGAAAATACAGCCGTATTTAATGCAGAATAAAAACTATCATTAAAAGGTACAACACTACACAAATATTTTTTAACTATTTCATAATGCTTAACGATTGCTTCTGACATTGAACAAAAAATTATTCCAAGAGAAGCTAGTTGATCCTTGTATGTTGTTGTAACAGAAACAGAATCAAGCACTGCATCAATTGCCAATTTATTATCAGAATTAGTATCTATATTTTTGATCCCCTGCATTAATTTTTGCTCTGATAATGGAACTCCAAGGCGATCATAAATTGATTTGATTTTTGGATCAATTTCATCCAGTGATTTTTTATCATCACCTACAGTTTTTGGAGATGAATAATAACAAATTTTTTGTAAATCTATTTCAGGTACATCAAAATCTGCCCACTTTGGTGGATCCATTTTTGACAATGTATTAAAAGCTTTTATACGCAATTTTAAAACTTCATCGTCTTCATTTTTTATTTTTGATATTTTTTGAATTACATCCAGATTTAAACCAATACCTATGCTATCATTTTCGATATCACTAGTAAAACCGGCAGAATAATTTAAATTATATTCAAAACTATTTTTTTTAGATTCCATTTTTAGGAAATTTTCTTTAAATACTCATCAACTTCTGATGCAAAAGTTTTCAATTTTTTAACATCTTTCATTTGTTTTTCAGATGCCATTTTATAAATATTACGATTATCCCAAAGCGATGCCAAACAAGCAAATACCGCCAAATCGCGTTTATCAACTTTAACTGGTGATAGTTGATTATAACAATCAACAACATCATTTACAAAATCAAATCCGAACTGATTCACCTTTGCCATATTCGCAAATTCAACAGTTATATTTGACGCAACAAAACATTCACCAAAATCAATAATCCCGACAACCTCTTTTTTAACATCATATAAAATATTTGATTCTCTTAGATCATTATGAATAAATGCCATTTTTGAATGTATATTTTCAATACTGTCAAAAATTCGCATTTTTTCATCAAAAAAATTCAATAAATTATCATCAAAAAACGGTTGAAAAAATTCCAGAAATTCAGTTCTAGACCGTCGATAAATACATGAACAATTATCGACCTGATTTAACATACACTTGCCATCTTCTAACCCGAATTGCCAGAAATCATCTGGGGGCAAGCCATGAAGATATGCCAAAAAACCAGCGATTCCACCAACAATCTTTTCTCGGACTGAATCATTAAATGATCTATACATATCACGCGTAAATGCTTGCCCAGATATATAGGTATTAAGCGAAATATTAAAACCATCAATATTCAACATTTCCACCGATGGAATTTGAACAGATGACAAAAGACAAGAGGAATCAATTTTGTTTAAAATTGCATTTTCTTTTTTACATGCAATCCTCCACCAATTCTGATAAATTGGATTGCCTTTCAGTGGAGATTTAATCACAAAACACTTATCATGATCATTTAATAAACGAATTTTAAAAGAATATGAATTACATCCAGATAAATATGTTTCAACACATTCAAAATCCCCACCAATTTTGGAAATAAACTCCAGAGAATTTTTTAAAACATTAAATAATTCATGATCATTTATCATAGTTAGTCTACAAATTCAAAATGCATATAATCTTTTGGACTATCCCATGTACCCGCCCATACTTTAAAACCATGAACATTTAATACACGAACAATATTTTCAACCATTCCCATTTTAATTTTAGTTCTATCTGTATATAATTTTCCACTATTTGGCAATACAACCCCACGACGCAAATACGGATTTTGAACCGGATTAAAATCAATTGCTGTCCCATATGAATGTTTACTTAATACAGTTTTTGAATACGTAACAAATCTGCAATGAAAAGCATTAGTATTGTTTGCTTTCATTGATAAATCATCGCTGCCGGAAAAATCATAAATTGGACGCACAGATTCCAAAGGAAATTCAACTTTAAATAAATCTTTAAATAAATTAATGGTATTTAGTGCAATCTTTTTATGAACGATAATCTGCCCAATTTGATTTTGATTTTTAAAATCTTTAAATGATACTGTTAAAATCTTCAAATCTTCTAATGGAACTGGACATTTTTTGTTCCACGCATTCACATGTATTAATTTTTGTTTTTGTTCAACCGATAAATCGTTTATGACAAAAACCGGCTTATCTTTAAAACTATCTTCAACCCATAAAATGATTTGTTTAAAATTACTAAAAACACTACGAAATAATAGCATGCCAAGGCATATAATTATAATAACTTTAACTGGAATTATTTTCATAAATCTCATTCTTGTGATTATACTAAACCGACTTAACATAATGCAAGAAAAATACTTTTTAAAAAGATCATTGAAAAATAATTATTAAGTATTAGTATTTGCCTCTTATTAGAGAGAAACAAATACCCTTTTTGAAAGAGAAGGATATTATTTTTTTAATTTTTAATCAGGAGGTTAAAAATGAATTTAAAACCGATCACGAAAAGTGGATTTAAACAATTAGAAGAAGAATTAAAAAACTTAAAACAAGTTGAACGTCCATTGATTATTCAGGCAATTGCTGATGCTCGTGAATTGGGGGATTTGTCGGAAAATGCTGAATACAAATCTGCAAAGGAAAAACAATCATTAATTGAGCGCCGTATTGCATATTTGGAAATGTTATCAGCAAATTCAGATGTAATTGATGTTGCAACCTTATCTGGAAAAACTGTATCATTTGGGGCAACTGTTAAACTGCAAAATCTAGATTCAGATGAGATTAAAACATACCAGATTGTTGGAGAGTACGAAGCAAACCTCGAACATGGTTTAATTTCAAATGAAAGCCCAGTTGCAAAAGCAATAATGGGGAAAAATGAGGGAGATGAAATTATGGTCAGGACTCCATCAGGTGAAAAATTTTTTGAAATTCAAGAAGTAAGCTTTAAATAAAATAACTCCTCCTGTTTTAGGAGGATATTGAATAGAGAATATTTTATATATCTAAATTTTCTACAAAGGTTGCATGTTCCTGAATAAAACGGAATCTATTTTCTGCATTTTTTCCCATCAGACGATTTACTAGATCTTTTGTAAATTCGCTTTCTTCGGCCCCCTCTTCTGTATTTTCTGGAATTTCAACACGGAGCAACATACGTTTTTTGGGATCCATCGTAGTATCTTTTAGTTGATCTGCATTCATTTCTCCCAATCCCTTGAATCTGGAAACGTCACAACCACCTTTAAAATATTTCTCAATTATTTTATCCTTTTCTGAATCATCAAATACATAAAAGATTTTACCTTTTGATGATATTTTATAAAGAGGCGGCATTGCCAAATATAAATGCCCCCCACGAATTAAATCAGGTAATTGATAATAAAAAAATGTCATCAAAAGAGATGCAATATGAGCCCCATCAACATCAGCATCAGTCATAATTATAATTTTATCGTAACGTAAAGTTTCTTCAGAATATTTACTTGCATTATCAAAACCGATCGCTTCACGAATATCATGTATTTCTTTATTTTCATTCAATTTATCAATCGATGCAGATGCAACATTTAAAATTTTTCCGCGCAATGGTAAAACCGCTTGTTTTTCACGATTTCGAGCCTGTTTTGCAGAACCTCCTGCGGAATCACCTTCAACCAAAAATAGTTCTGTATCTGTTCTATCTTTACTGGAACAATCAGCAAGTTTTCCAGGAAGACGTAATTTTTTTGTTGCAGTTTTTCGCATTGTTTCTTTTGCCTTGCGTGATTTCAAACGTTCATCTGATTTTTCAATTACAAAGTCAAGCAAAGCGATACCACTGTTTTTATCTGAAATAAGCCAATGATCAAAACGATCTTTAATTGCATTTTCGACAAGACGCGTTGCGTCAGTTGATGAAAATTTTTCCTTTGTCTGCCCTTGAAATTCAGGGTTTTTATAAAAAACTGACAACAAAGCTCCAGCCTCTGCAAATACATCATCTGTTGTAATTTGAGATCCTTTTTTATTACCAATCATTTCAGAAAATTGTTTCAACGATTTTGTTATTGCAGATTTAAAACCAGCTTCATGTGTTCCACCCTCAACAGTTGGGACTGTATTACAATATGATGATAAAAAGCCAGTATGTTCAAATGTGTCTGGATCAAACCACGTTATTGCACACTCTACTCTACCCTTATTTTCTGCTAAATCAGAATCGCAAGAAAAAATAGATTTTGTTTTAACAGAGAGATGCCTGTTTTTGATAACATCTCCTAAAAATTCTGTTAATCCATTTGGAAAATAAAAAACATCTTGACTATTTATATTCATATCATCAGTAATCAATAATGGATCACAATAAAAATGAATTCTAACTCCTTTAAATAAAAACGCTTTACTACGAACAAAACGGTAAATTTTTGCAGGTTTAAAATTAATCTTACCAAAGATTTTAACATCTGGCACAAATTCAACAACAGTTCCAGTTTTACCTTCTATTTTCAAACTATCTGCAGGAATATTTGAAAGTTCACTTATTACACGACCCTCACTAAATGCTTGTTGATATCCAGTACCATTTTTTAAAACACGAACATACATTTCTTGAGAAAGCGCATTTACAACAGAAATTCCAACTCCATGCAATCCACCAGAAGTCTGATATACATTTGTTGTGAACTTTCCTCCAGAATGAAGAGTTGTTAAAATAATTTCAAGCGCAGATTTATTTGGGTATTTTGGATGATTATCCACAGGAATTCCACGTCCATTATCACGAATAATTATTCGATTTTCTGGATAAACTTCAACCCAAATATCACTCGCAAAACCAGCAACAGCTTCATCAACGGAATTATCCAATATTTCAGAAATTAAATGATGCATCGCCTTTTCATCTGTTCCTCCAATGTACATACCTGGACGCATACGGACAGGCTCTAAACCCTCTAAAACCTGAATATCTTTTGCTGAATAATCTGAACTCACTTTACTATATCTCCACCCTCACTTAATAAAATTGCAATTTTTTGCGTCTTTGGCATGGCAGACAATGCAACCATAACAAGAGACATAATTGGAACACATAAAAACATCCCAACAACCCCCCAGATAATACCCCAAACAACCAACGAAATAATAATTACTAAAGGTGATAGATTTAAAGTACGCCCTAAAATTTTAGGTTCTAAATAATTACCAAAGAAAAATTGAGTAAGTAACAAGCCAATACAAACAACTGCTATTGAAACTACATCATTAAATTGAGAAAAGGAAAAAAACATAGGTAAAAGGGAGCTGATAATCGATCCGAAAGTAGGAATATAATTCATTATAAATAATAACAACCCCCAAAATGCAGCATATTGCAAACCTATACTTTGCATTATTAAATACCCTACAAAGCCTGTTGCAAAGCTAATTCCAGTTTTGACTGTTATATACATTTTCATATTTCTATCAATCTTTTTTAATACTTCCCAAACCTGTATACGCGTTTTACTATTTTTAACAATTTTTTTTAACTTTACATCAAAATATTTTTGCTCCACAAATATAAAAATTAGATAAACAAATATCATTCCTGCATTTGCAAGCAAATTCGAAATAGAAGAAATTAAAAAAGTGATAACCGATTTAATATTAACGAAATTTACAATACTATCTTGATTAATTACACCTTTTAATTTCAATGCGTATGCGATTTTTGTAAAAGATGACACAAATTTCATTTGATTAGCATCAGCATCTTTTAAAATTAGCGCTAAATTATTATTCAAAATCACACCAAATTTATACAGAACAAAAACAAACAGACTAACCGAAATTAAAAATGATAAATACCGAACAAACGCATGCATTTTGAAAAAACGACACAAAAAATTATCAATTGAAGATCTGATAATATGGATTATATACCAAACCAATACAGCAATAATGAGAGGTAAAAATAAAGACTTACCAAGAGACAAAAACAAAATAACCGCCATTGCAAATATGGTATAAAACATAAAACCAAATCCTGGCACAACTGCGTTACTTCCATTCTGAATATCAGATAGTTCTTTATAATTAATCTTTATTGGCATAAAATCACCTGTAAATAAATGTTGATATCAAATTATATAAAGTATATAAAATGTCAATTAAAATTTGGTCATAATCGTATAAAAAAGGTTTATTAAAATGGGATTTAAATGTGGTATAGTTGGACTTCCAAATGTTGGCAAATCAACATTATTTAATGCACTTACTCAAACAATTTCTGCAATGTCTGCGAATTACCCATTTTGCACTATTGAACCTAATAATGGGACTGTTGCCGTGCCGGACGAAAGACTGCAAAAACTTGCGAACCTCGCAGGATCCCAAAATATAGTTCCGGCAAAATTAAATATTGTTGATATTGCAGGATTGGTTAAAGGAGCTTCGCGAGGTGAGGGATTAGGAAATAAATTTTTAGCAAATATTCGTGAGGTAGATGCAATATTGCATGTTGTTAGATGTTTTGAGAATCCAGATATTACACATGTTGAAAATACAATTGATCCAATAAGAGATATTGAAATAATTAATACAGAATTGATTCTATCAGATTTGGAGAGCATCCAAAAACGAATTGACAATGTCAGAAAAAAAGCAAAAAATAACGATAAAGAAGCAAAAGGCATCTTACCGATAATGGAAAAGGTATTGTCAATTCTTGAATCCGGCAATCCTGCAAGAGCAGCTTTGAAAGAGATTCAGGATCCGAATGAGTTAAAACACTTTTCAATGTTGCAGTTACTGACAGAAAAACCGGTTTTATATATTTGTAATACAAATGAGGCAGATGCAGTGAATGGCAACGAATATACAAAAAAAGTTTTTGAATATGCAAAAAATAACGATAGTTCAGCAGTGATAATCAGCGCAAAAATTGAATCAGAAATCGGAATTATTAAAACAGAAGAAGAAAAAGTCGAATTCTTAGAAATGCTAGGTTTAAAAGAAACTGGCTTAAATATAATTATTAAAAAAGGATATGATATATTAAATCTAATCACATTTTTTACAGTTGGGCCAAAAGAAACACATGCCTGGACAGTTAAAAATGGAGCAACAGCTCCGCAAGGTGCCGGTGTAATTCATAGTGATTTTGAAAAAGGTTTTATTCGTGCGGAAACAATTGCATATAATGACTATATAGAATGTGGATCTGAAATTGCAGTAAAAGAAAAAGGCAAACTTCGAACAGAAGGGAAAGCATATATAATCCAAGATGGAGATATATTTCACTTCTTATTCAATAATTAGGCATTATTCAAAATAAATATTTTGTTATCTTTCAAAAAATAAAATAAGTTACCTGATAAATATTTATTTTGAATAATGCCTTAAATAAAATCATTACGAATTTAAATTGTTAATTTAACTTGAATAACTGAAAAAATCATTTAGAATTTGAGGTAGAGGAGACTGTGTTTTGGTTAGGGGCTGGTTAAAGTTTATATCTTTGACGCGGAGATCTGTAGCATCACTACAGTGTTTTTGTTTGTCCTCAATTTTATTACTTCTTTTATCTACAACCTCTCATAACTTATTTGGGTATGAGTACCCGAAAACCCCGGAAGATGTTGATATTAAAGGTTCATGGGATTTAAATTTAGAGGATCATAAACCTTACAAGAAGGATAAGTGGCTTTCTCCCCATAAGGGAACAGATTTAACATATGAATTACATTTAAAAATCAATAAAGAAAACAAAGTTACAACCGATGGAGATATAAAGTTAAATTATGAAGGATCTAATGGAAGCTTTCACTGGAATAAGCCAGAAAACAAACGCCGTTACACTGCAAAAATTTTCAATAATGGAATATTGGAAATGGTTGGTGGTGGTCCATCAGTTATTAAGGATTGGAATAATAATACAGGAAATGGAACGCTTCGGATTTTAAAAGAGGTATCCACAGACAATTTTGAAAATGGGAGTACTGCTGATGATAAGGCAACGCTTGAAATAGGAAGTAATCAAAAAAGTGGTACTTTTAAAGTATCCAATCAATTTACAAATTCAGGTAAAACGAACGTCAATAATGGTAAATTTCAAGCGGGAAGTATATTAAACAAAAATGAATTAAAAATTAATAATGGTGGAGAAATAATTGTACAAAATGAATTTGAAAATGAAGGAAATATTGAAATAAACAAAGGAAAGATATCATCCAATACACAAATAAAAAATAAATCTGGTAAAACAATTAACTTAAAAAATGGAAGTATTTTGACAGAAGGATTGGATAATACGGGCAAAATTACATTGAGCAATAATTCAATAATTACAAGTAAGCAAAACCTTTTAAATAATGGGGAAATTAATTCCACCGATTCTAATTCAAGTATCACTTCAGAAAAAGATATTACCAATACTGGTAAAATCAATTTTTCCGGAATAATTACAAGTAAGCAAAACCTTTTAAATAATGGGGATGCAACAATTAAAAACTCTAATAACATACAGGTGGATGGAGAACTTATAAATAATGGCCTGATGGAATCAAACAAAGAAATTACTGTAGGAAAGCTCACAAACACAGGAGGTACAATTAAAATAAATCAAAATGAAACTGCGACAATAAAAGGTAATTTGACCAATACAGGAACAATAGAAAATAAAGGAACTATTAGAGTCCAGAAAGATAATGCAATAATCAAAGGTTATAAAAATGATAAAGGCGGAACATTAAAAGTAGTTGGAAATGGCGCAAAAATAGAAGGGGAGTTTAAAAATAGTGATGGATCAACATTAGTTGTAGGAGATGGAGATAATGAAACTTCTTTATCTTTGAATGATAGTTCAACTGAATTTAATAATGCGGGAAAAATAGATATTAATAAAAAATCCAAGGTAATATCTGGAAAAGATTTTAAGAATGACACAAATGGAGATATAACTGTAGACAATGGGGGTACGCTGGATTCAAGTGGAAAGAAAATAACAAATGCTGGGACAATTAAGTTATCTGGAAATACTGATCAATCTAAGATACTAGCAGAAAATTTAGATAATACTAATAAATTATCAATTAATGAACGGTCATCTGTAGAAATTTCAGATACACTTACCAATTATGGCACGATCAATTTAAATGGGCAAAGTGGATCAGGAATTTCGACAAAAAAGATGACAAATAATGGGACGGTTATTGCATCCAGTGGGACTATCAACGCAACAGAAAGTATAAAAAACAACACAGGAAATGATTTTAAGGTAGAAAATACTGGAAAAATTAATATGCTGGGAGGTAATTTAGAAAATCAAGGAAATGCTTCTTTCTCCGGC
>CAUTVF010000007.1:0-23842 GCA_963541805.1 uncultured Alphaproteobacteria bacterium | reverse complement strand
CCCCCACGGCTTGTCAAGCTTTTTCTACAAATTTTGTGATTTTGCTTTTTGGAAATTATTTTTAATTTATTGCTTTCAGAAGAGTTTATTTCTTATCATATAAGAATAGGTAAACACAATGGATCCAATTATCAAAGAAATAAATGTTAAAAGTATTTTAACAAAATCAGATATTCCTGTTGGTGATTATTCGGTGAATCCATATATCGGATGTACACACGGATGTAAATATTGTTATGCAAGCTTTATGAAGCGATTTACTAATCATCTTGAACCATGGGGAGAATTCCTTGACGTTAAATATTGGCAAGATATTAAAAATACAAAAAAATATGCAGGTAAGGAAATGTTTTTGGGATCTGTAACTGACCCATATAATCCACAGGAAGAAAAATATAAAAGGACCAGGACATTCCTTGAACAAATGGTTGGAAGTGGTATAAAACTTGCTATTCAGACAAAATCAGACTTAGTACTTAGAGATATAGATTTAATAAAAAAATTCCCAGATGCAAGAGTTGGTTTTTCAATAAATACACTTGATGAAAATTTTAAGGATGATATGGATAAATCTGTTAGTATAAAACGAAAAATTGCAGCAATGAAAATTCTACATAACGAAGGAATTAGGACAACTTGCTTCATTTCTCCTATATTTCCTGAAATTACGAATGTGGAGAAAATTATTGAGAAAGTACAGTGTATCTGCAACCTTATTTGGCTTGAAAATTTGAATTTAAGAGGTAATTATAAAAAAGTAATTTTGGATTATATTAAAGAAAAATACATCGAATTATTACCTTTATATGAAGAGATTTATCAAAATGGAAGTAGATTATATTGGGAACAACTGGATATAAATTTAAAAAAATATGCTGAAAAATCAGGATTTAAATATTTGAGAAATGATGATAGTGCTAAACAAAATTTCAACGAACCACCAATAATAGTAAACTATTTTTACCACGATGAAGTAAAAAAATCAGTAAACAAAAGAAACAAACAAGACAAGCAAAGTCATATGTTTGAGATGAACTTTATGTAGTTAAACACAAAACTAAAATAAATTTAAGCAATCACAGTTAAGCGTTTACGGCCAACACTACGACGAGCATTCAAAACCTCACGCCCACCACGGGTGGCCATTCTTGCACGAAAGCCGTGTCTACGTGCTTTTACCAGATTACTTGGTTGAAATGTTCTCTTCATTATAAATTCCTTAAAAACCTTTGGATTGTTCAGGGTAACAACAATCTATTTTAAAGTCAATTATTTTTTAACAGTCGATTATATGCTGCATTACTATGAATATGTGTTATTGCAATTGCCAATGCATCTGCCGAGTGTTCAGAATGCGGGACCTTACACCCAGGTAAGAGTATTTTTACCATTGCTTCAACTTGATTTTTATCTGCACGCCCACTACCAGAGATTGTTTGCTTTACCGCTCTCGGAGTATATTCACAAACAGAAATATTATTTATTGAAAATGATAATATTATCGCCCCACGTGCCATCCCAAGTTTTAATGATGTTCTGGCATTTGTATTTACAAAACTTTCCTCAATCGCACAATCTGTTGGATGATATTTATTAATTATTAATTGTAAATTCTCATGAATATATTTCAATCGATCTTGCAATGTATCTTTTGGATTTGTTGCGATCGTTCCATCAGCTACAAAAGAAATTTTATTATCTTCAGTTGAATAATTAATTATCCCCCAACCCGTATTTGTCAATGCTGGATCAATCCCAATAATTATCATTTTACATACTGCCAAATTATTTTTTTTAATTCATCAAGCCCAATATGCGCAACACCTGACACTTTCAATATTGGATTTTTGGTAATTTTTTGCAGGGATTTAAGTTGTTTATTTACAGTAAACATATCCAGTATATCACATTTGCTTATAACAATTATTTCCGGTTTATCTTTTAATTCCGTTCCTTTGAAAACATTGTTATAATTTTCTAATTCTTGTCTGATAGTTTTATATGATGTTACTATATTATCTGTTGTTCCATCTATAACATGTATTAATACTTTGCATCGTTCTGTATGGCCCAAAAAGCGATCTCCTAACCCTACTCCGTTTGATGCATTTTCAATTAATCCTGGTAGATCTGCCAATACAAATTCATGATCTTGAAATTTACAGACACCTAAATTTGGATGAAGTGTTGTAAATGCATAATTTGCAATCTTAGGCTTAGCAGATGTCATAACAGATAAAAGTGTTGATTTTCCAGCATTCGGGAATCCAATAAATCCAGCATCAGCAATCAATTTTAATCGAAGCCACACCCACATTTCTGGACCAATTTGTCCATCATTTGCTTGTCTTGGCGCTTGATTAGTTGAACTTTTAAAATGAATATTTCCCCAACCTCCATTACCACCTTTTAATATTGTAAATTCTTCATTTTCTACTGTCATATCTTTTAAAATTGTTTTTTTATCATCTGTCAAAATTTGTGTCCCAACAGGAACTTTTATTATCAAATCATCACCATATTTTCCATAACAATCGCTTCCCATGCCATGCTGACCATTTTTTGCAAGAAAATGTTGTGTATATCTAAAATCAATTAATGTATTTAAATTTCTAACAGCTTTGAAAATTATATCTCCACCTTTACCACCATCCCCTCCATTAGGGCCCCCAAAAGGTATAAACTTTTCGCGACGAAATGATACACAGCCATTGCCCCCATTGCCCGCTTTGATGTATATTTTTGCTTGATCTAAAAATTTCATATATAACTACAACTTAACAACTTGAAACTCGATTTGTTGTATTTTATTGTAGAGATATCGAAAATCAAGAGGCTATTTGTGAAATTTCGTAATATAAAAAATTCCCTGAAGCTGTTGTTCAGGGAAGACTTATTCAATAATTAATAACATTTTACTTTATTTCAAACCTTGCATGAACAATAACATTCATATCATATCCAGATTGCTGAATAATTGAAGATGGTTCACTGCCAACTTCATCTTTTGCCATAAAATTTGACTTCATCATAAAGGCTTCTGGCATAGACATACTAGAAGTTGATTTAACATATACAGAAACCAACTTTCCAACCCTATTTCCAACTGCACCTGTCATATATTTTGCTTTATACTTTGCATTCTTAATTGCCTCAGTTAAACATAATTCACTTTCCATTTTCATTTTTTGTTTTGATACATAACTTTCAATTCTATCAATTAAAACATTATTCTTCTTTGAAGCGAAAGTTATAACCTTATTCAAGGTTTCTGGATTCTCACTGGCAATTTCAAGAGCCATCTGTGCACTATAGCCTTCATTTATATACTTTTCTTTTTTATTTGACCAAGTTTTTTCTTCCAAAACTTCTATCTTTGATGTCTGTGTTGTAAGTGTCTTGTCTTCTAACTTTAATTTATCTACAAAATCAGTTAATTCGACGAAAACCTTTTTACTTTTTGATAAAGCCGCACCAGATGATTTTTTATCCATAAATTTAATAATCACTTCTGTCTTATACTTGTCTTTTTCAATTTTTTTCAGACAAGATCCATCTACGTCAATAAATGCTGTATTATCATTTGTTTGGCTTGTACCGTAAATCGCAACAACAGACAAAGCAACAGCCAACGATGACATTAATAAAGGAAATTTATCATGATTTATAAATATTTTTATTTTTTTTATAACTTCTTTTTTATTAATCATTTTTTATCCTTTCACTGCGCTCATTACTTCAGTTGCAAAATCACATTCTTGTTTAACAATGCCCTCACCTAAACCATAACGGATATAAGATGTAATTGTTAAATTCGATTCCTTTAATATATCTTTAATTTTCTTGCTCGGATCGACTACAAAAAATTGCTCCATCAAAACTACTTCTTCATAAAACTTTCGAATTGCCCCTTCAGTCATTTTTTCAATAACAGCATCCGGTTTACCTGACATACGTGCTTTCTCAATTGCAACACTCTTCTCACGTTCAACAACATCAGTTGGCATATCCGAAATATTCAAACATAACGGAGAAGTTGCAGCAATATGCATTGCAATTTGTTTTCCAATTTCTTTTGCTTTATCTGAATCCCCACTTAATGCCACAACAACTCCAATTTTTCCAATGGATTCAGGCCCGCTTTTAACAGACATGTGCATATAATCAACGACATTTTCACCAGAAATCTTATTCATTCGACGCAAAGAAATATTTTCCCCAATTGATGCAATTGCATTAACTATATTTTCAGACTCTACTGCTTTTACTTTTTCAAGATCAGCATCATTATCAAATGCACTTCTTGCAATATCGATCACCAATTTTTGAAATTGATCATTTTTTGCAACAAAATCAGTTTCTGAATTGACTTCAACAATAACTGCATTTTTACTATCGTTAATTACTGCAACCAAACCCTCTGCAGCAACACGATCGGATTTCTTTGCAGCTTTCGATAATCCATTTTTACGCAAAAAATCTTTTGCTTTTTCAATATCCCCATTTTCTGCAACAAGCGCTTTTTTGCAATCCATCATCCCGGCCCCGGTTGATTCGCGGAGTATTCTAACCATATCAGATGTAATACCTGCCATTTTTATTCTCCTTTTGTAAAAGTTTTCTCATCTACACTAATGACATTATTACTCTTGTCATCTGTATTATCTACACTAGAAGCAATTGCTTCACTAACTTCTTCAGAATGTTTACTTGCATTTTGTAATTGTTCGGAAAGCCCCTCTAAAATTGCTTTAGTAAACATATCAATATAATATTTTATAGCACGTAACGCGTCATCATTTCCTGGAATTGGAAAAGTAACATTTTGTGGATTAGCATTTGTATCACATATTCCAAAAACTGGAATATTTGCACTGTTTGCTTCAACAACAGCCAGATCGTCTTTACATACATCAATTACAATAACAGCATCAGGAAGCCCCCCCATTGTGCGAATTCCTCCAAGCACAGCATTTAACTTTTGATATTGTTTTTGCATGCCAGATAATTCTTTTTTTGTATATCCTGTTTCACGCCCCTCTGCAAGTTTCTTTTCTAAATCTTCTAATTTAGAAATTGATTTTGAAATTGTCTTATAATTTGTCAACATTCCACCAAGCCAACGTTCATTAACGTAGTACTGCCCACACATCAGCGCCCCCTCTTTTACTATTTCCTGGGCCTGTTTTTTTGTTGCAACAAACAAAAATTTACCACCATTTGCAGCAATTGTTTTAATTGCATACAAAGCACGATGCAACATAGGTGCAGTCTGTGCCAAGTCAATTATATGGATTCCATTCTTTTTTCCAAAAATATACTTATTCATTGCTGGATTCCAACGGCGAACAGAGTGCCCAAAATGCGCACCAACTTCGATTAAATCTTTTATAGATACTTGAGGTATACTTGACATAATTATTCCTTTCTTGTTAATCAGTTAATCCTCTACCAACCCTGAAATATAAATTTCATATAATCTGTAATCAGACACTGCAGGATAAAAAAACAAAACTCCTAAAGTCGGTATGTGTATTTCTCAATTAAGAGATATCAGGATTCTACATACAAAGAACACTTTGTCAAGGATACATATCCTTTAAATAAAATTGACACTACGAAAATGGTGGGTGTTACAGGACTTGAACCTGTGACCCAGTGATTAAAAGTCACTTGCTCTACCAACTGAGCTAAACACCCATATAACAAAGTCACATCAAGACGATAGGGTGAGTATATTTAATAACAAATAAAAATCAAGTAAAATATCGCTTCTAGGAAACTGAAGTTGCTATATAATCTTGACGACATGCAACCACCATTGCGGAAGCAAAAACTCCTGAATGGGATAAGCTGATTTTAATTTGTATATTTTGTTTAAGTTTTAAAATTTTAACTTTTGGCATTCCACTTTTTTCATTTACTATTTCAATATCTTTATAAAATATACCTGTTATATCAAATTCTGTTAATGATTTTATAACAGCCTCTTTTGCACAAAATCTTACTGCAAAATGTTCTTCTGGTTTCGCTCTGGACAGGCAATAATTTATTTCATAATCGGTAAAAATTTTTTGTAAAAAGATACGATTATCTATTTTATCTTTAAACCTTGATATTTGTTCAATATCGCAACCAACTGAAATATTTTCAAAATTCATATATCAACCGAATATCACAAATAAAAAAGCAAAAGTATATTCTAAAAAAATGTCTTCTGCTTTCTTGTTAACTTAACTAAAAACTGTATCTTCCAGATATCTGGAAAACATTAGAATAACTATCTAACTTAATACTCATGCTTTGTAGTTTATCTTTTATACTATTATATCTGATATATTTATATCCCATATCAATACTTAACACATCATTAACCAAATATGTCAACCCTAATCCAGTTTGATGAGCAAAACCACTAGACGCTCTTTTATATAGGTCGATACCTCCAATATTATAATCAATATCTACTTGTTTAATTTTTCCCTTTGAAATTCCAAAACCCACCATAATGTATGGGGTAATTCTATAACCTGTTTGCATATTGTAATATCCATTGATCATAAGTAACTTTGCAGAGTATGTTGTTTTATACAAATCATCTTCAATTTTGACCGATTTTTTCAGTTTTAAAATTTCAGCATACTCCAAATCGGATCTAAAGGATTTAGTAAAAAACAATCCATAAGCAACATCAAAGGCAGGAGTACCTTTTGCCAAAATCTTCCGATTATCCTTTATATCCTTGACACGAACATTGTTAAGTGCAGTCCCAAATCTCACATACTGCCTAACTGCAGCACCTGCACCAGATGAAAAAGCAAACAGAGTAACAAGTAATAATGGAAACCTATTCATTGTACACCTTGCCAATTGGCAGATCTCGGATATATAAAATGATGGCGGGAGTGGCGGGGTTCGAACCCGTGACCTTCTGCGTGACAGGCAGACGCTCTAACCAAACTGAGCTACACCCCCAAATTCCGGCTTATTTTAGAAATTAATACCAGTAAAATCAAGAAAATATTTAATGCTCTACTAAAAATGTGTGCACTAAAATCGTAAAAAATGGTACGGCAACACACCATACCATTAAATTACAAAGGCACTCTAATAATTCTTACTTTTTCTTACTTTTGGCTTTTTCCTTGTTCATGACAGCTTTTTTAACAACAGCTTTAATTTTTGACTTACCCAACTTTTCCTTTTTGGCAGAATCTTTAGACATTTTCTTAATCTCTGCCTGTTTATCACTTAACAATTTAGAAATCTTTTTATTTGAAGAATAGTTACTATCCTTATTAAATTTTTCAATACTGATAGCTATATATTTTTCTGCCTGTTCCTTATTCCCCATTTTTTCATAAAGTCTAGCAATTTCAAAATAGTAACGATAATTTTCTTTTTCCGACTTACTAATTACCAAACCTTGGCATATTGGACACCATTCATACTTTCCAGAACGATTTATGATATTCATATAGGCATCTATTGCCCCCATAGAATCTACTGGAGTTAATATACTTGCTTTTATCTGTAAATTACGTAGAGACGGATAAACATTTGCGATTTTTAACGCATAATCCTTTATCGCATTGTACGCTGTAAGGTTATCACCCTCTAATTTAATTTTTGAATTTGGTTTTCTTGACATAACAACTTTTAACCAACCAAATACAGCACGCTTATAACCATCACTATTTTCGTAACTCTCTGCAACTGTCTTGGCAGTATAGCAATAAGTTGGAGCAAAGCCCAAAATTAAAACAAGAATGACAGAATACTTTATTTTTTGTTTATTATTTTTAATGGCGGATAATAATTTTGAAGCAAAATTTTTTATTTTACATGCTTTTCCACTTTTATCATCTTTGTGATTTTTAGTTTCAACTTTTTTCGTAGCCACAGCCTTAACATTGGCAGGACTTTTTTTTACAAGTTTATCTTTTGCTTTTGATGATTTTTTAATTACCATTTATTTCTCCAATCAATTACCATACTCTGAATGACCTACATGATAGATATCAGACCGCCATTCTATCACATGTTTTTATTATATCAATACTTTATATTATGGATGATTTTTGATTTAGCCATTTTATGTCTTGCAAAGAAATGGTGTATGTTTTATATTTTGCCGCTATGATAAGACCAATTAAATTAGCTTTTAGTTTCACGTGTTTATGTATACTCTCCATTTTTTCACAGTTATTTGCAAATGTTCAACCACCAAGAATATCGGCAGGGCAAGCAATTATTGTTGATTATGATACTGGGGATGCTCTTTTTGAAAAAAATGCAGATGATTTAGTTCCTCCATCATCTATGAGTAAACTAATGACAATCTATGTTTTATTTGACAAAATTAAAAATGGCCAATTCAAGTTAGATGATATGTTTAATATCTCTGATACCGCTTTATTAAAATCAAAAAAAATGGAAAGAGAACGGGGTTCCCATATGGGAATTCATAAAATGAAACCAGGGGATATTTTAAAAGTGGAAGACCTGATTAAAGGAATAATTGTTTTATCTGGGAACGATGCTTGCGTTGTTGTCGCAGAAAACGTATCAGGTTCAGAGGAAGCTTTTGTTTTAGAAATGATGAAACACGCCAAAAAATTGGGAATGCATAATACTTTTTTGAAAAACGCATCGGGCTGGGAAATGGATGGACACCTTATGAGCGTTCGAGATTTGTCGGTGCTTGCTTCGAATCTAATCACAAACTTTCCAGATTTTTACCATTATTTTTCCTTAAGACAATTTATTTATGATGATAAAACTTTATGGAATTCATTTAACAGAAATGATCTATTACGCAGCCAAATTGGGGCAGACGGGCTAAAGACAGGACATACCGATAAGGGAGGGTATTCTGTTACATCCAGTATAAAAGTTGGAGAACGCAGATTTATAATTGTAGTTAACGGAATTAAAACAGTAAATGGAGCACAGCAAAGATTTGTTGAAGTAAAAAAATTGTTTAATTGGGCTTATCATAATTTTGACAGTTATTTGATTTTTAATGCAGGAGACGTAATTACAACTGCAGACGTTTGGTTTGGAAAACAAAAACAAATCAAATTAACGGTTAAAAAACCTGTTATTATAAATCTGGAAAAAGGAATTGATGTCAAAAACATAAAAGCAACTGTTGCATTTAATAACCCAATTGTTGCTCCAATAGATTCTGGGGTAAATGTTGGAAAACTTATTTTGACATTACCAAATAATGTTAAAAAAACTTTTGATTTAGTTACAAGAGACAATATCAAAAGTCTTAGTTTGTTTGGAAAATTTTTTGAAAACATCCGACAATTAATATTAAGTATTGTCCGATAATGTTTAGTATTTTATAAAAAAAATGAAAAATCACAAAGGAAGCGGTTTTTTTATAACTTTTGAAGGGGGCGAAGGTGTCGGTAAGTCAACTCAAATCAATTTATTAAAAGCGACATTTTTAAAATCAGGCATTACAAATACTCTTTTTACCCGTGAACCCGGAGCAATTGAGCTTCCTTTATGTCAAAAATTGCGACAGATTGTCAAAAACGATGATATGGATCCAACGACAGAGATGTTGATATTTTTTGCCGACCGGAATGAGCATGTTAAGTGTTCTATATTACCAGCGCTGAATGATAATAAAATTGTTATATCAGACCGTTTTTATGATTCAACGCGCGCATATCAACGAGCAAATTATAATTTAAATTATATTAATAAAATAGAAGTTTTAATTAAAACTTTTATAGATGATTGTACACCCGATTTAACTTTACTATTAGATGCTGACCCAAGAAAAGTTTTATATAGATCTATTGAAAAAGGCAAGTTTGAAAATAAAAATATTGATTTCCATATTGCTGTTAGAAATGTATATTTAGAATTAGCCAAAGAATATCCAGAACGCATTAAAGTTATAGATGCAGAACAAGATTTTTATCAAAAACATATTGATATTGTTAAATCTATTAATAAATTGGGATTAAATATTTCCCCTCTATCTAATGAAGAAATTATAAGCATTGTCGGTATAGATGGATAATAAAGATAATTTACTTTTTCAACCTATTGATCCTTTACTTAACCCTAATCTTTTTGGACATAAGGATTGTGAAAATGCGTTTATTTCAGCAATGCAATCAGGGCATTGTCATCATGCTTGGCTATTATCCGGGATTAAAGGAATTGGTAAATTTACTTTTGCATGTCGGGTAGCGCGTTTTATATTTTCAACGATTCCAGATGTTCAAAATGAACCAATGACATTTTGGCAAAATAAAAAAGTTGATTTACCAAATAACTTTAAAGATGGTTTTAATTTTGATGATTTAAATGATAAAGCGGAAACAAAACAAAATAATTATCAAAAACAGATACCAAATATCAAAACAACTGATACCAATATTTCTAGGTTAAATATCAATACACTTCAACTTAATGAATATGATGAAGTTTTCAATAAAATTAAATTAGGAACTTTTTCTGATTTAAAAATTATTTCACCAGATTTATTAAATAATAAAAAAGAAATTCCAATTGACGATATCAGAAAAATTTATGATTTTTTCCATGTCTCATCCTCAATGCATGATTATCGTGTAGTAATTATTGATTCAATTGATGATTTAAATGTAAACTCTGCCAATGCTTTACTAAAAATTTTGGAAGAACCTCCAGAAAAAACAATATTTTTGCTAGTGTGCCATAAAATAAATAATGTTTTAGATACCATTAAATCTAGAGCACGTATTTTAAATTTTAAACCTTTAAATGACGAATTAATAGAACGTTTATTATATGAAAATATCAAAGGTATTCCCGCAAATCTTGTAAATGATTTAAATTTTTTATGTTCTGGATCGATTGGTAGCGCATATGACTTATACAATTCTGATATTGTCATTATGATAAGAAGCATAAAAGACCTATTACAATCATTACCTACAGGACACCCTGGAAATATTGTTAATTTTGCAACCGATTTGGACAAAAACCGTTATAAATTTTCTGCTTTTAAAAAATTAATTATAAAAGCAATATCTTTTGCATCCCAACTTAAATTAGGTATATCTGACATATCAAATCTAAGTGAAAATTTACAAGATATAATTAAAATGATTTCAATAAATATTCAAGGTATTGAAAATTTAGAAGAAATTAAACAAAAAATAGAAAACCTGTTTTATAAATGTGATGAGGTTAATTTGGATCGTGAATCTGTAATAATTTTAACACTAAAGTATCTTGGAGGAATATAAATGTTAATTGACTCTCATTGTCATTTAAATGATGAAGAATTAGTTAATCAAATTGACAATATTTTATTAAATACAAAGCAGGCAGGTGTTGATTATATGTTATCTGTCTGTACTGATGTTAATGAATTTGATGAAATAATAAATATCGCAAATAAATATAGTAATATCTTTGCATCAATTGCAGAACATCCATGTGAAATAAATAAAATTCCAATTAATGATATGATTGATTTAATGCTTACAAAAATCAATGATAATCCAAAAAAAGTATTGTGCGTTGGAGAATGCGGTTTAGATTATTCAAACACACCAGATCCCCAGGAAAAAATAAAACAAATGGACTATTTTTCTGCACAATTAGATATTGCAATTCAATCATCACTGCCAGTTATGATTCATACTAGAGATGCATCAGATGATACATATAAGCTATTAAAAGATTTTGTAAATAAAGGTGGACGGGGAGTTATACATTGTTTCACAGGCAATCAAATTGATGCTGATCGTTATTTAGATTTAGGGTTTTATTTATCTGCCAGCGGGATTATTACATTTAAAAAATCTGATAATTTACGCTCAGTTTTTGCAAAAACACCTATCAATAAAATTTTAATTGAGACTGATTCTCCATATTTGGCACCTGTTCCAATGCGTGGTAAAACAAACGAACCAGCCTTTATAAAGCATACTGCTATAATATTAGCAGAAATAAAAAATACTAGCCTAAACGATATTGAAAATATTACATCGCAAAATTTTCAAACTCTTTATAGAATCGATTTAAATTAAAAAATATAAAAACCTGCCAACTTGGCAGGCCTTAAGCATAGATTGCTCAAATTAGAACATATATTTTACGCCCAACAATAATTGATATAAATCAACTTTGTCTGCCATTATATATCTGTATTCTGTTGAAACGGCAATTGGAGCAACTGGAATTTTATACTTAACACCAGCAACGAACTGATTCATTCCCTGAGAACCATCCTTACTATCCTTTAAATTTATCCTTCCTAATCCGTATCCAAGATATGGGCTTACAATTGGGAATGGAAGAAAGAAATGACCAACCAACCCATAAGAATTAGTTTTTTGCTTTTCATATTTTCCTAAAGAATATTCTGCTTCAACTTCAACTGGAATAAACCATGGAAAATTATAACCAAAATTCAATATGTCTTGATGTCCAGAAAGCTTTACTGGTTTTGCTTTCAATTTAGAAAATAATGATGTATTTAACCCTGCATAAAATCCAGCATGAGATGGAGAAACGCTTGATAATACAGCTGCCAACGCTACTATAGATAGTGTTACTTTTTTCATATTACCTCCTTTCGTAATTTGTTATTCACTTGAGTTATAGTAATGTATACTATTATACTCTCTGGCCCGGGATTATAAGTTATAAAAATATATTTACAAGGTAATTTTATAAATGAAAAACCATAAAAATAACAGTTTAATATCAACTGGAATTATTGCAGAAAACAAACAAGCACGGTTCAATTACACTATCTCAGAAACTTTTGAAAGCGGTATTGTATTACTGGGGAGCGAAGTAAAATCACTTCGACTAAAACGATGCAATATCACTGGCGGTTTTATTGCTCCATCAAATAAAGGGGAGCTATTTATCCACAATTTAATCATTCCTGAATATATTAAAACCAATCAAATTATGGGGCATATTGAAAATCGCATCCGAAAATTATTACTAAACAAAAGGGAAATTAATAAGATATCTGGAATATTTCGTGCAGGTAACGTTACAATTGTACCATTAAAAATTTATTTTAATCAAAAAGGATTTGTAAAGATCTTAATTGGTATTGGAAAAGGAAAAAAGCAATATGACAAACGGGAAATAATCAAAAAACGCGACTGGGATCGACACAAAGCCCGACTAATAAAATAAGTTTACTTAAATATCTAATTTGTATTTTGATTTTTCAAAACATCTCTTCAATTTAAATTAAAACAAAATCAGAAAACCCTTGACAAATCGTGGGGGGGGGTAGAATTGGGAAAGTTTTTGAAAGGAATAAGTGCTATGAACTTAAAAAATTATTTTAATAAAATATCTATTATATTTATATTATCATTTATTGTCTTTTTTAACATCTTATTAAATAATATAGAAGCTTCTGATAGATCTGATGCTCTTTCTATTGTTAAAACTTCTGATCCAGATGAAGCTTGCATCAATAAATGCAATTCTCTATCTAAAAGTAATATTAAATATTCTTACGAGTATGCCGGATTGCACAGAGTATTATGTTCCGATATTTATAAATGTGGTAAAAAGGATGATTCAGACTGTAATTATAAAGGAGCAGTGTGTAGTGATTTGACTCCACCTGGAGGAAAGGGAGGTATTCTGGTTAAATTATCATACCATAAAGGCTTTGAAATGGCATTTTGTTATCAAGTAGGTGGTGACCAAAGATGTACTGCTTACCAAGTATATACTTCCTCTTGTTATTTAGAAGATGATAGTATTCGTGTTGATTATCCAAGATTATTATCATTCGGTCTTGATCATTGCCAAGAAGAAAGAGGTTTCATCATATGTGGGGCACATGATACTGTAATGAATGCATTACAAAGATATTGTATATCAAAAATAGAAGAATTCAAAAATAAATGTAGGTCAAGATGTCCAAGTAACTACGTATTAAAAATAAAAGGAAGAAAAATAAATACAATTGGAGATTTATTAGATTCAGTTCCAGCAACTGAGTTATTGAAAGTTTATGATCCAAACATGACAAATTATTAACTAATAACTTCTTACAATAAATAATCTTTATTTTTCTGAGGATATTTTTATAAAATCTACATATAAACAACTAACCATTACTTTATCTCAATAAAACCATTACACATATCAACATATCCTCCTTTTCCTCCAAGTTAACTGAGGATATGTTGGCCTCTTTACAGTAATTTATCTTTTTGTATTTGCACGCATATCAAAAAAATGATACAATGTTCGGGCGAGAATAGGTATAAAAGCGATCTGTGTATGAAAAAAAATTATCAATTTATTATTTTAATTTTGTCTCTGGTATTTATTGGATATAACACCCCTCTGTTTGCGGACGAAGAGGGATATAACATGCAACAACCTCCTGCATGGCCAATGCCAAATACAGAAGCAAATATAAACCCAGAAACAGTAGATAACACTTTAAAAGCAAATATTGATAAACCAACACAACCGGATGGTTGGTCTGGAGGGGCTGATTTAGTCAATGAAGAATCAGGCACGTCAGGGACAAGATATTCAAAAGAAGAACAAGCAGCATCATTTATGCCACTTGGTACCAAAGATATGCTGGTTGATGATGGATCAAAAACATTGTCAGCATCAATTCAATATGGTGGCGGCTTCGGGGCAAACAAAACCGATCGTGAGATCATAGAGGTAAGTCTAGAAGACGAGCAAAATAAAGGATATGCAGGCGATGAAGTAAAAGATTGGATCGCAAAGGAAGGGTTGACTTTACGTGAAATTTTACAGGAATGGGCAAAAACAGAAGGTTGGGAAATTATATGGAAAACTCCACGTGAGTATCCATTGCGAGCAAGCGCAATTTTCAGAGGTAGATTTAAAGATGTAACATCTGCACTGGTTAGGAGTTTTTCAAAAGCAGCTCCTCCACCATATGCTAAATTTTATTTAGGTAACCGTGTTATAGTAATCTATACTATGGAGGATGATAATGATTAATAAATTAATCAAACAGTTATCAATCATCACATTATCAATATTATTTGTTGTTTCATGTAGTTATGATGAAGAAGTTTCAAAAATGTCTGACATGGAAATAAGATCAGAATTAAAAGGAGCTGAAAGAAACGTTGAAGCGTCAAAAAAACCAGGAGAAACAATACCGGTTGATACGGTTAGTGTATCAGAGGATTTATATTTGGGTGATAGCAGTGTTTTGTTGGACTATTTAAATCCTTTACCAAAAGATTTTGAAACTGAATATGGAATTACTTTAACATCTCGTGAAAAGGTTGGTATTTTTCAGCTTGCAAACCAAATTTATTATTTAACTGGAATACAGACAAAAATATTAAATGTATCTGAAGGTGTCAAAGCCAAAAAAATTAGTGTATCATACTCTGGTCCATTAAGTGGTCTTCTTAATATGATATCAAATGAGTTCAATATATCATGGGAATATTCAGATGGAACTATAAATTTATTTGCAACCAGAACCAGGACATTTTCAATTTATACAGTCCCAGTATCAACAAAAATGTCTGCCCGTGTTAAAGGAGATTCAAAAGGAGATACAACGATCAGTTCTGAAGCAGATTTAGAAAATTGGCAAGATATAGAGAATACTTTAAAAAGTATAGTCGCAGGCGATGCAACAGCAACGATAAATATATCAAAAGCAACAAGCAGTGTAACAGTTACCGCATCCATTGATAAGTTGAAAAAAATTGAACAGTACATCAAATCAGTAAATCAGCGATTATCACGCCAGGTTTCAATTCACATAAAAATCGTCCAAGTATCTTTAACAGATAAGGACCAAATGGGCTTGGACTTAAAGGGAGTATTTGAATCTTCTGGAATGAAATTGACGACCGGCGCAGGATCAGCATCAGGAAATCTTAACTTTGCGATTGTAAATAAACCTCACGGGGCACTAGGCGCATTTAATGGAACAAGTGCTGCAATTAAAGCGTTATCAGAACAATACAAAGTTTCATATGTAACGGATACTACTTTGTTAACTAGAAATGGGAGAGTGTTTCCATTCAATATGTTACGTGAATTTAAATACGTAAAATCGATTGCAACGTCAACTGAAGATTCCAATTCTACCACAGATGTTCAAACTGATGATATATCGACGGGTCTTTCAATTCAAATACTTCCAAACATTTTGGACAATGGGCGATTGATGTTGATGTTCTCTATGTCTCTGCGTGAATTGTTGTCATTAAATCAAGACCCAACAGGAAAAGTACAGTTACCAGATATTGATAACAGAACATTCATGAATGAATTAATCTTACAATCTGGACAAACTGCCATTTTAACGGGATTTGAAAAGGTTACAAACAGTAATAAGGATACTGGTATTGGAAAACCTGAATTCAAAGCATTGGGTGGAGATCGTGAAACCGAAAGTAAGAAAGAAGTATTGGTTGTTTTGTTAACCCCATATATTTTGAAATCTCCTCTACATTCGGATAAACGCTCTGGAACCAGCTCTGGCTATACTGGAATGTAATATATCACAAAACGGGAGAAAAAGTTTTGTTAGAAAAAATAAAAACCAGTAAAAAAGTAGAAAAAAAGCCTGACAATAATGTTATAACTGTTGGAAAAAATAGTTTTGTAACAGGCATTTTTTGGCAGCCATTTAGAGATTTAACAAATCAACAAAAAGAAATAAAAGAATCTGCAAAATTTAATTCATCTGATTTGTTTTGTTTAAAGACAAAAGGGGTACATCAATATGGACTTGCTTCAACGAAAGATGGTTTTAAATCTGGCCAAGTATCCGCAGCAATTGCAGCAGCAGCAATACTAAGTGACAAATCATCAACTGTCGCTATTTTTAAAGTAAACATTGGATGGTGGTTGCTGGTTATCAGAAATGATATAATTTTGCCAGAAGAAGACAGAATACTTAAAACAGAAGTTGATGCGAAAAAAGCATTTGTATCCATGCTTGCTGTACCGGACTGGGGATATAAAATTTGCCCTGCAGAATGGAATATTGCCGATACAAAAGAAATCAAAGTTGATGAATTATTAATAGGAAAGTATACAAAAGCTGCCTTAGAAAAAGTTGATAAAACAGTGATGATGGTAGCGATTGCTGTGATTGTTACGTTACTTGCAGCAGGAATTGGAAAATTTGTATGGGATAAAAAACGCGAAGAATTGTTACGCATGCAAAGACAAATCGAAGAAGCAAGAAGATTAGAATTGCAAAAACTTGAAGAACAAAAGAAAAAACAAGAAGAACTTGCAAACATGCCAGTTCCCCCAGCATGGGAAAAAATTGTAGATCCAGTAGAATTTACAAATATATGTATGAAATATATACGAAATAACTTTCAAAAATTTGCCGGATGGAAATTGAAAAGTATTGAATGTAATTCGGTAGATATAAAAATAGAATGGGCAAGAGGAGAAATGGGAAATAATGATTGGTTAATAAATGATGCGAAGAGTAAAGGATACATACCAGACACAACAGAAATAACAGTGACTGATTCTTCTGCTACTGGGCGTATAAAATATACAGCGGATGAATTAAAAATAATATCCGGAGAGCCTTCTTTGACATTAACCGAACTTAAAGAATTACTTGGAAAATGGTTTAATACTTACAATGCGACTTCAAAAAGGGTCGAAATCAAAGAAAAAACCGTTACTTTAAAAGAAAATAACAAATCAGAATCTTTTCCATATGTTTATTTTATATTCGAAAATCCACGCGATCCTATAAGGATTGTGAACTTACTAAAAACTTTCTCCGGCCTTGAATTTACATCGATAAAATGCAATAATGTGAATGATTTATCTTTTAGATGGTCTTATGAGGGGAGAATATATGCTAAAAAATAAATTTTTATTGTTTTTACTTTCTATTAGCTTGTTATTTATGTCAAACCACTGTGTCTATTCACAAGAATCTGATGATGAGTCAGATGATCAAGAAGAAGTTGAACAAAATACTGAGAAGAATGAAACTGTTGAAAAGAAGAAAGAAGAAAGTGTCCTTGATAAGTTGGAAAAAGCAGACTTAAGTAAAATTGACTTATTCCAAGTTGTCTCTGACATGGAACGAAAAAATATGTTAATTAAATTACAAATGGAACAAGAAAAATTACAGATAAGTTTACAAAGGTTGAAACAAGAAAAAGAGTCCATAAACAACAAGGCAAATGAAGAGAAAAATAAAAGAGAACAAGAGCAACGTGATATAAATAAAAAAATTGCAGAAGAAGATTTGGCCAGAAAAAAAGCTGAAGCAGAACTGGAAAAAAATAAAATGATAGAACGACGCAAACAAGATTTGATTACGTCCGTTGCAAAAGCATTTGCAGACAATCCAAAGCAAGATTATTCAGGACTGCTTAGCATGATAAAAGCAGAAAATAATGGGGTTGTTCCAACAGAATTACAATTCGTTGAAGATAAAATGAAAGCAATACAAGCAGAAGAGAGAGCAAAGCTTGCAAAGAAAGCCGTAAATCAATTAACAATCAATAAAAACATTGCTCTTGAAAAAGCATTGGAAGTGTATTCCATAATAGGTCTTAAGGGAGAATTGATTGCAACTGTTAAAAACAAGTTAAATGCGCAAACATTTAAAGTAAAAGAGGGAACACAAATTAGTAATGGATTTGTAGTATCAGGAATATCTCCAGAAGCAGTAACATTTACCAGAAATAATGAGGTTAAAACCCTCTATCTGAATGTAAACTAATTAATATTTTTCAATATCATAGGAATAGGCATGCCAAATTCAGATGAAAAAAAAGACACACAAAGCTCTGATGCAATTAAAATAAATCCAGCAAATGCAAGTGAGATACTAGAAGATATTGAAGTTGAAGAAGAAAATACTACCCCAAAGATTACAGAAGATTTCATTACACGAACCCCCGAAAATGATGCGATAAATTTAATTATATCGACATCTGGTAAATTACTAACGAATACGACAGAATCTCCTCTTGGGGTCTCAAAAGACACTCGTGCCTTACTTGCGCTGTTTGAAAGTGGAATTTTACTTGTATCTGATACGCATCGTTTTGATGGGCGCGTTTTAACATTCCAAACACTTGCAAAAAAACATAATATTCCAATAGAAGCTCCAATTTATGTACCTATGTCTTTTATTGCCAACGTGTATAATGCATATGGTAAATCAACAACTGGAATAATTAGTAACAAAGGTATCAACAACCAAATGCAGCGTGAGTTTGTTGATATCGTAACACGTGCATCAAGGTTAGGAGTGTCAGATATTCACGTTGTTGTTGGCACAAATCAAACGCAAATAATGTTCAGGATATCAGGTAGTATGAAAACCGTTTTGGAATATGATAAAGCATGGGGGGATACTTTCGTTCGTGCTGTATTTGCATCCGCCGATATATCTGATTCAAACTATTCAGCAAATGAATACCAGGCAGCACAAAAATTAGGATCTACCCCACTTCGAGGAGAACAAAATTTATACTTACCATCCAATATTTTGGGTATTCGTTTGCAATTTAATCCAATTGCTTTTGGATCTGCATATTTGGTTATGCGATTACTTTATGCCAATTCATCATCTGCTGATACTACCAGTTTAAAATCTCTGGGGTATACAACATATGAAACTAAAAGATTTTATAAAATGAGAAATTTTCCAGTTGGATTATGTATTGTGGCAGGTCCAACAGGATCTGGAAAATCAACAACACTTCAACGTTTGATGATAAAAATGTTGAAAGAGAAAAATTATGAATTGAATTTGATAACAGTGGAAGACCCTCCAGAATACCCAATTCCTGGGGCCAGACAAATGCCAGTTACAAATGCAGAAACCGAAGAACAAAAAGAAATTGCATTTACAAAAGCACTTGCAGCATCTCTTAGATCCGATCCTGACGCGATAATGGTTGGAGAAACGCGAACTTTGTCTGCTGCAACTTTGATATTTCAAGGTGCACTATCGGGCCACAATGTTTGGACAACAATCCACGCAAACTCTGCACCGGCAATAATACTTCGTCTGCTTGATATGGGTGTTGACAAATTTAAATTAAAAGATGCTGAAATTGTACGCGGTCTGCTGGGTCAACGACTATTTAAGAAATTATGTCCAAACTGTAGAAAACCTTTAAAAGATTTCCCAGATAATCCAGCATATGAACGTGTTAAAACAGCCCTTGGGGAATTTGGAATTAATCAGACATATATAACAGGTGATGGATGTGATAATTGCAAAGGCAAAGGAATTGTAGGACGAACTGTATGCGGAGAAATTATTATGACAGATTCCAAATTTTTGGATTTATTACTTGAGGGTAACAGAGCAGAAGCTGTTAATTATTGGATAGATTCGCTTGAAGGTAGGACTTTAAAAGAATCCGCAATTGAACAAATGCTACAGGGAAAAATAGACGTAGAAGAGGTCGAACGTTGGTGCGGATTTATTGATACCGCAACAGTTTATTAAAGAAAATGAGACATATAAGCCAAGTAAATCCATTAAATTTAAAATATGCACGTTGGGCAATTAAAAGTGACGGTGAAAAACGGTTAAAGATGTATTATAAACTGTTATCCCTACTTGCCAATAAATTCTCGTTAATGGATTCGTTGGAGCGTGTTTGGGCCGTTGAATCAAACAATGGGAAGAAGCCAGATGAACCTGGGGCGATTGCAGCATCTGCATGGAGTTATGAATTGGAAAAAGGACAATCATTTGCAGAAGCTCTAACAGGTTGGATCCCAACAGGCGAAAAATTGATGTTAGTTGTTGGTGACGTTTCAAAATTAAATATTGCTTTGCAAAATGTGATAAAAGTTTCAGAAGGAACAAAAAGAATTAAAGATCCTTTGGTCTCTGCCCTTGCTTACCCAATGTTTCTATTACTTTTAGTTATGGGTATGATCGTGGCCGTTGGGCTATATATGGTTCCAATGATGACCGGATTTACAAAAGGGGCAAAGTGGACAGGTATGGCCGGATCTTTGGTCGGGCTATCAGAATTTATGAAAACATCTTGGTATTACTTACCAATTGGATTTACAATGTTCATTGGAGCAATACTTATATCATTTCAAAACTTAAAAGGTCCTATCAGGGCAAAATTAGATGGTCTTCCACCGTGGAGTTTGTTTCGCATGTTCACAGGAGTTGGTTGGTTAATGTCATTATCAGCAATGGTGAAAGCAGGTACCCCAATTACCAGGGCAATGGAGGTATTGCGTGACAACGGATCAAAGTATCTGGCATATAATTTAGATCAAGCTTTAGTATATATGCAAATGGGTTTAAATTTAGGGCAATCATTACAAAAAACTGGATTAGGATTTCCAGAGCAAGAAATCATTGGAGATCTTAACATATACTCTGAACTTGATGATTTTGATAATGCTGTAGATAAACTTGCAACATCATACTTGGAAAACAGTATAAAAAATATTGCAAAACAAGCAAGTGCTTTAAATACAATTGCTATGCTTGCGATTACTGGAATCATCGGATGGGTTTTAATGGGTACATTCGAGATGCAAAATCAAATACAAAACGTTATGTAGTTTACATTAACAATTTAATTTTACTTGAATTTATGTTTATAAACTGTTAAAGATTATAGGTAACTTGATAGTTTTTTTTAAATTGAATAAACACGATGAAGCGGTCTGATTTAATCTTGAAACTTTCAACTATACATCCATCTTTGACAAAAAAAGATTGTGAGAAGGTTGTCGATACTGTTTTTAAATACATGAAAGACAAATTAATTGTAGGTCACAGGATAGAGTTACGTAATTTTGGAATTTTTTCTGTACATACTAAAAAAGGAAGAATTGCATTAAACCCAAGAACGAGAGAGCGGGTTTTAGTTGCAGAAAAAAAGTCAATTCATTTCAAAATCGGCAAATTACTTTTCAAAAAAATTAACAAAAATTTCAAATAAAATTAAAGATAATTATGTTAAAGATATTTAGTATACTTAATTTGATCGCGGTCACGACTTTATTATCCATTTTTGCAATATCTAATACTCAAATCATATCAATTAATATACTGTCATTTAAAATTGCTGCTCCAATTTATATTTTTGTGTTTATAAACTCCATTCTATTTTTTGTAATAGGTGGTTTTTGTGGAACGGGTTATAATTTATTAAGGAGTTTGAAAATATTAAGATTAAATAGACAAATCAAAAAAATGGCAAAAAAGGAATTACAATAAATGAGTTGGCTTAACAGTAAAACACATCCAAAAATAAAAACGAAATCGTCTGAAATAAAAGATGTACCAGATAACACCTGGCAAACATGCAAATCATGTGGGGCAATACTTTATCACAAAGAAATAGAACACAATATGTTTATCTGCAAAAAATGCGGATATAATATGATTATGCCAGTAAGCGAGCGATTTAAATCATTATTCGATAATGGAAAATTTGAAATGATTAAATTAACAAAAATTTCAGATGATCCATTAAATTTTGAAGATTTAAAGAAATATAAAAATAGATTAGAAGTAAGTAGAAAAGATACTAACAGTCATGATGTTGTATCATCAGCATTTGGAAAAGTTGGATCCATCCCAGCCGTTATCACATGTTTTAATTTTAAGTTTATGGGTGGATCAATGGGAGTTGCTGTTGGACAAAGTATTTTAGAATCTATTAATTATGCTATTAAAAAAGACTGTGCATTCATAATACTGCCAGCTTCAGGGGGGGCAAGAATGCAAGAGGGAATATTATCATTAATGCAAATGGCCCGGACAACAATTGGAGTTAATAAATTATCTGAGAAACAATTACCATATATTGTTGTGTTTACAAATCCAACATATGGAGGAGTCACGGCATCTTTTGCAATGTTAGGAGATATACATATTGCAGAAACAGGAGCAGAAATTGGATTTGCAGGGAGACGCGTTGTAGAACAAACAATAAAACAACAGCTTCCTGATGATTTTCAAACATCAGAATATTTAAAAAGTCACGGAATGATTGATATTGTTGTAAAACGTGAAGATTTAAAGGATACACTTGCGAAAATACTGAAAGTATTTGCAACAGCAAAAAGATATAAATAGGAATTAAAATGTTGTTACTAGAATTTGAAAATCAAATTGCAAAGATTGAAGCAGATATTCAAGAAACAAAAACAAAAATATCTGAAATGTTAGAAAAAGGTTATAAACCTACAGCTACAATTACCAATAAATTAAAAAGATTAGAAGATAAATTGCAAATTGAACTCGCAAAAATATATAGTAATTTAAATCCATGGAATCGACAAACCGTTGCAAGACATCCTGATCGTCCACATGCAATTGATTACATTAATACTTTGTTTTCAGGCTTTACAGAGCTTGCAGGAGATAGGTATTTTGCAAATGATGATACAATCATTGGAGGTATTGGTTTTATTGGGGATATTCCAGCAGTTATAATAGGTCAAGAAAAGGGCCGATCAATTAAGGAAAAACAGCATAGAAATTTTGGAATGCCAAAACCAGAGGGATATAGAAAAGCTGTTAGATTAATGAAATTAGCTTCTAAAATGTCATTGCCAGTTGTAACATTTGTTGATACTCCAGGGGCATATCCAGGGGCCGACGCAGAAGCAAGAGGACAAGCAGAAGCAATTGCAAAATCAATTCAAGCATGTATACAAAACACGTCTCCGATCGTATCTGTTGTGATAGGAGAAGGTGGATCCGGTGGAGCAATTGCACTGGCAACAGCAGACAGTATAATAATGTTAGAAAATTCCGTTTATTCAACAATATCCCCTGAGGGATGTGCTGCAATTTTATGGAAATCATCAGATG
>CAUTVF010000006.1:0-25400 GCA_963541805.1 uncultured Alphaproteobacteria bacterium | reverse complement strand
TAAGAGTTAAAAATTTTGAAAATCAAGGAAATGCTTCTTTCTCCGGCAATTCAGAAATAAGAGTTAAAAATTTTGAAAATCAAGGAAATGCTTCTTTCTCCGGCAATTCAGAAATAAGAGTTAAAAATTTTGAAAATCAAGGAAATGCTTCTTTCTCCGGCAATTCAGAAATAAGAGTTAAAAATTTTGAAAATCAAGGAAATGCTTCTTTCTCCGGCAATTCAGATACTGCTATCGCAGAGACGGTTAAAAATAATTCTGGAATATTTCAAATCAATTCAACAAAGAAATTTGAGATTCATGAAAATCTTGAAAATAAAGCAATTTTTCAGGCAAATGGCTCTCTTGAGATTGCGAAAGATCTCAGTAATTCTGATAATGGTCAAATTAAGTTGAAAAGTAACTCCAATACGCAAATTTCAGGAAATGTTAATAACGATACTGGCAATTTTAATTTATATGGAAAATTAAAAATTGGTTCAGACAATTTAAGTACACCTGGTGGAAACCTGACAAATTTCGAAGATTCTACATTTAATAGTTATACTGGTAGCTCGTTAAACATTAGAGATCTTTTTAAAAATGAAGGACAAGCATCTATATCCGGACAAGTAACAGCAAAGGATTTTGAAAATCAGGGAAATGCAAATACGCATATTAAGAATGGCGGAAATATGTTTGTTAAAAATCAATTAACTAACAACAATATTCTATTAGTCGGCGAAGAAAATTCTACAGATGCAGACACACTTTTGAAAACTAACGATTTAATGAATAGTCGAATTTTATCGATAAACAATAGAAAATCAAAAGTAGAAATACTTAATAATTTGACAAACAATGCTGGAGCAAAAATAACAAACAAAGGAATAATTAATTTACATGGAAACTTGACAAACAATGCAGATATCAACAATTCAGAAGGCACTTTGAATATGTTTAATTCTGCAAAAAACGATACAGATCATACTGAAATACTAAAAATAACAAAAATCAGTGGCTGGGGAACAAGTACAAAAAAAATAAACGGTAATTTTAATATAGTGCGTGGTTTTGTTAAATATGAAGATTCTGATGAGTTTCATTTTGATGGAAACTCCACAGTGTCAATTGGTGGAAGTGAAGCTGATACAGCAACATTTAAAATAAGAAATTCAGCAAATTTAAATGGTTCATTAACCATACATAGATATGGAAATTTAAGAATCGAAGGTGAAGCCACAATTGGAAATAAAAAAATATATAATAGAGGATATTTGCAAATTGTAGGAGATATAAATGGGCATCAAGAAAATATTATAAATGATGGTATTTTACATTTAACAAAGGCTCCAGCAGATACCGATCCTGAAACAGCAGCAACAAGAAAGATTGAAAGTGGTAAGTTATTCATAGATCACAAGAATTCTAATAAGGGAAGTATTATATTTGGTGGAACTACTAATTCAAAAGAAATTAATGGATCTGGTACCATACACGCACCCGAATTAACACTAAATATGTCAGGGGATTTATACAATGGAAACTTTCAAGAAAATTTCGATCATACAGAGCCAAAAATGAAAAATGACAAATCTATTTTAAGTAACCGTTTATTACAACTAGGACAGCAATATAGCAATTTTCAAGCTTTAAATGATTGGCAAAAATCACAAATATTAATGGCACAAATATCTAGAGAATTAGATAAAAATGATGGATTTAGTTACAATGCAAAATTTTCTTTAGGTGCGAATATAGAGTATGCAAAAAACACAGGAATTGTTAGTGATGGTAAAACCATATACAACTCAGGATATATGATATTTAACGGAAATAACAAAATAAATAATACAAAATTTAAAAATATTGGTGGTGTAGTGATGTTAAGAGGCGTATCTGATAGTACTGAATCACAAAGCCATAATTACGAAGATCTATTAAAAAATCTAAATAATACTGATGGAATGCTGGTATTTAATTCTAAATCAAATGCAATAACAGACATTAAAGTTAATCGATTAGAAGCCATGGAAGAAGATGGAAAATATAAACTGTCTGGTAAGTTGTTAGTTCAAAATGGAAATTTTGAATTTTATGCGAATGATAATGCGTTTGATAAATCCAATCTGCATGTCGATGATGTTTATATAGCACGCTCTGCTACATTAGCAATTCGTAATGCATACCTAACACAAACAGAGGGTAAAGTATTTTATAATGCTGGAACTATGGAAATTACAAACGCGACCTCAACTGAGGATAGATCAGTAATAGATATGACAAATGGAGAATTTATAAATCATGGGGATATAAATATAAATAACGAATCAAAAGCAACTATAAACGCAAAGACATTTATAATTGGTATGGGTACAAGCAACATTTCCGAAGTAATAGATGATGCCGATTGTGATGATATAGATTCTGATTGTGTAAATCAAAGATTGGAAGTATTTAAAAAAAGATACAATCCGAACCAAACGGATGATCAACTAAAAAAGTTATATGTTCACAAACAAAGTAATGGTAAATATCGTACAAGTTTTACATCCCGTTTAAGAATTGGAGGACATACAGATATAAATCAAGCCGGAGACTTAAGTATAGGAGTTACAAAAACTGTAGTAAACTATGGTATAATCAGTGTTGGGTCTGATGAAAATGGGACTAGTAGTCTTACTGGACCTAAACAAGGAGGTAGTTTATCAATAGATTCTGGAGATGGGACTCTGCATAATTATGGATTAGTTGAACTTGTTACAGAAACAGATAATCTAACTTTAAAAGATTTAAATAATTATAACGAAATTAGAGTAATCGGGGCTGAGAATGATGAAAAACGTTTTGATATTTTAACCGATAAAATAAAAAATAAGCCAACTGAAAAAACAAATGTTTATGTAAAAATCCTTAAGGGTAAAGTTGCCCAAGGAGATGGAGGAGCATCCAATAGGCTTGGTATGAATATAGATTCTAGAGCGTTGGAGGTAAACGATGGAGATATTAAATCACACGATACAATATTAGAAGTGGGCGGTGGAACAAACCATGCAACACTTAATACAGGAAACAGTATAATATCCAATTTTTTAAATATAACAGGAAATAAATTATATGGAAATGGACGAATTCATGTTAAACACAACGGGACCTTGAATATTGATGCAGCAAAAGAAGATGCTTCACATAATCCTATTAACACAATTATATCAGGATTGGCATCTTCAAAAGAGTATGCAAATGAAGGTGAAATTAATATAAAAAATGGTAATGTACATATATCTCCAATAGAAAAAAATAATAATGGAGAAATTACTAAGCTGCATTTACATAGGGATTTTTATAATAAAGGAACTCTTAAGATATCAAATGATTCAACATTGCATCTTTATGGTAATTTATACAATAAATGGACTGACGACAAAACATCTGCTATTTATCAAGGGAATATTATAAATAATGGTGGAAAGTTGTATGTTCATGGTGGACAAACTGCAGATAAAGCGGTGAAAATTCATGGTTATGGAGATAATTCTAGTCGAAAAATAACAGGAACAATGGTAATTGACGATGGTTTTGTTCAATCAGAAAATGGAGATTTGTTTTACAATGCTGGGACAATAGAAATTAAAGAAAATGGTATTTTGAAAATAACAAAAACATCGCATTCAGAAACTGGAAATATAAAAAATAATGGAAGAATTGCGGTTGTTGGAAAATATCATATATCAGACATTACAAATGTTGGATGGGGTGGGGATGCAAACACAGCCAACAAAGGATCTTTGAATTTAATGAACGAAAAAGAAAATGTAGGACCTGCTGCGAAATTCAAATTATCTCAAAATACTTTTTACAATGGCGAATCTGGAAATAGCGATATTAACGAAAAAACAAAATTGACTTTTGAAGGAAATACACACACAACATCTAACAAAATTGAAAATTATGGAAGTATGTTTTTTTATGCAAAGTCAAAAGCCGTCATTAATGAATTAAGTATGTATAATACAAATGAGTCAAAATTATATATAAATTCAAGCCTTAGTGTTGGAAATGCTGCAGCATCAAATGATAATTACGATATAGTAGTTAAAAATAATATTTCAAAAGGGCATCTAATCTTTGGTGCGAAAAGTCAAAGCAATGATGTGTTTAAGGTGAATGGTTTATATAATAGTGGTGTAAATAAAAATACTGGAAAATTTGAAATCGTAAATGGTACGGTGAACTCAGAAAATGATATGTACAATGAGGGTGATACTATTTTTGGAATCAATTCTGGTTTAAAATTGAATAATCATAAATATGAACAAACAGCTGGTAGTATTACATTAAATATAAGTAGTACTAAAAATAATGGAGAGGCTCTTATAAATGGTAGAGATATAACTTTGCAAAATATAGGAAGCTTCAATGTTAATACAACAAAACTGCTTCATTTATTGAATGTAGGTAAAAATAGTAGAGTTAAAATTGCATCAGCTACAAATAGTTTAAATGAAAATATGTCTACATCTGTCCATACTTTAAAAGTAAATGGAGAAAATACAGCAATTGAAATGAGGGTTTTTAGAGAAGGAAATGACTTATATGCACAATTTACAATACCAGATTCAATTTCCAAAAGATTTGGAAATGGTAAAAAAAGAAACGAAATTTATGTTGCAAATTTTTTATTAAAAGCATTGAAAAACCAGCAAATAAAAGATGATATATTAGGAAATGCAGTTGAGGAATTTTTACTTAATCATGCAACACAGGATGATCTTGACAGGATATTAAATCAATTAACATTAAGAACTGCAGAAGCTCCAATATATATGATGAGTAAAAATATTAGCCAGTTTAATTCAAAAATTGTTGAAAATATTGCAAAAGATAACTTGGCACCAATTCATTTTGGTACATTAAATTTTATGAATACGCAAGAAGAGCAAAAATCAACTACACTTAAATCTGAACTTGCTTATATTGCAAACAGATATAATAGTATTATTGATAAAGATAATATGTCGACTATTGAAGAAAAAATTTATAATAAATTACAATCAAAAGACAAAAGTATAACTGATGAATCAAGCAATCATAAAATAAATAAATATTCATCTATGTGGATCGATTTAATTAATTCGAAATACACAAAGAGGGCTACAACAAACTTTTCTGATTATTCTGCAAAAACAAATGGCTTTGTGGTTGGATTAGAACAAAATATTATAAAAAATACAACAGGACAAACCAATCCTGGCAATATTTATAAATATGGTTTAGCAATCGGTATTAGCCAATCTAAATCAAGCGATAAAAAAGACATAAAACAGGATACGTTTTATGATATAGCATCTAACAATATAAATATGGCTGTGTATGGATCGATAATTCGTAAAAAATCTTCAATCACAGGAATTGGGTCCTATAATCTATCATCTTTCGTTCAAGATAGAAATATCGTGCTAAATATTAGTGGAGTACATCATACAGCAACTGCAAATGCTAAATATAAAAGTAATGTTTTATCATTATACGGAGAATATAAATATAGTTTATATTCCAACTTTCACATAAAAGGATTTACAAACTATTCAATTACTAAACAAGATAGTTTTGAAGAAACAGCTGCTGGAGTTCCGGCATTGGGAGTTAAAACCAAAATATACAATGATGCAAATGTTGGATATGGTTTTGAATATGCAGAATACTTTTTAACAAGACGTGAGGAGGTTGTAATTATACCACACTTTGGAGTGTCAAGTACTATCTCTCTTATAAAAGAACCTATTGATTTAGATACGTATTTTGTGTCAATTGGATCATCATCTACATTTAAAACATTATCAGAAGATAGGAGTAAATCTGCATACTCATTTAATACTGGGTTATCAATTGGAAAAATAGTTGGTAGACCATTGATTGGGAGATTTAATTATACTTTAGATGTTTTTGATAATGGAATATCAAATACATTTTCTGTTAGAGTATCTAAGGCGTTAAATTAATATACTTGATTTTATTTTAATCAATATTATATAAATTTCTATCAATTACGTAATATGAAAGATTAAGATGGCAGGAGATTATTATTCTTTGTTGGGATTAAAAAAGGGTGCAACCGACGAAGAAATAAAAAAAGCATATCGAAAAATGGCAATCAAATATCATCCTGATACGAATAAGGGTGATAAGGCTGCAGAGGAGAAATTTAAAGAAATTAATGTTGCATATGACACGTTAAAAGATCCTCAAAAACGTGCAGCTTATGATCAATTTGGACATGACGCATTTACCAATTCAGGTATGGGAAACCGATCTTCTTCAAATGGAAATCCGTTTGGTTCAGGGTTTGAAGGATTTAATTTTAATTTTGGCGGGGCAAATTCTGGAGGATTTTCAGATATATTTGAAAATATATTTTCTGATTTTATGGGTGGATCCTCAACACGTACAAAAAAACAAAGGATGCGTGGAGCTGACTTACAATACAGCATGAACATAAGTTTAAAAGACGCCTTTTTAGGAATAGAAAAAGAAATACAAATACAGAAAAAATCGAAATGTAGTGCATGTAACGGTACTGGCGATAGGAATCAAGAACCCCCTACAACATGCCCAAAATGTGGAGGACGTGGACACGTTCACATGCGACAAGGTTTTTTTAGTGTTGAACAACCATGTCCAGACTGTTATGGAAGTGGAGTAATTGTTAAAAATCCATGCTCAAAATGTAATGGTACTGGAGTAAAAGATGAAATACATAATTTAAAGGTAAAGATCCCAGCGGGAATTCAATCCGGGATGCGGGTTAAACTAGCAGGTGAGGGAGAAACAGGATTTAATAATTCTCCAAGCGGGGATTTATATATTTATGTTGAAATAGAAGAAGATAAAACTTTTCTTCGCGAAGAAAATGATTTAACAATTAATGTTAATATCCCTTTTACGGTTGCAACACTTGGTGGAGAAATTGAAATTAAAACAATCGATGGCAATATCTTGAATGTAAAAATTGCAAAAGGAACTGAATCTAAATCAGTTCTTAGAATCCCAAACAAAGGTATGCCTATTTTAAATTCAAGTAGGCATGGAGATTTATATATAAATGTAAATATTGATGTTCCAAAGAAATTATCAAAGAAAGCAGAAGATATATTGAAGGAATTTGAAAAGGAAATAAATGGTAATGAATCCTTTTTTAGTCGAGTAAATCCATTTAAATAGAATCAATCACTGTTATATTTTGATTTTTTAATTGATTTCTAAACCATGTATTCTGTCTTTTTGCATATTGTCTTGTTTTAATTATAATTTGATTTTCTAAAGTATCAAAATCGATTAGCTTATCTAAATATTGTTTAATTTCAAAAACACCAATTGATTTAGAAACAGATAAATTTAAAGGATAATTTAATTTCAGAAAATTTCTTACTTCATTAATTGCTCCATTATTTAATATAAAATGTGTTCTATTAGATATATTTTTTAATAAAATATCATGTGCAGGATTTTTATAAATTATATTAAACCGAGTATCTGTTAAAAATTTTTGTTTTTCAATTTTTTGCCAATCACTTAATTTTTTTCCAGTAGATAAAAACACTTCCAAAGCACGCATTATACGTTGAGTATCAGAAGATGATAAATTATTTGCAATTTCCGGATCATATTTTTTTAAATCTGCATAAATTATATTATTACTTTTGGAACGTACATAATTTCGAATATCATTTTTTATCTCTGGAATAATCGATATACCATTTATTAATGCTGAAATATAAAATCCTGTACCTCCAACTAAAATCGGATTACACTGATTATCAAAAGCATTATTAATTTCACGACATGCTAATTTTAACCAAGATACAACTGAAAAATTTTTAATATTATCTATTCCTGTTAAAAAACCATATAATTTATGTGGCACTTCACGCAAGTCTTTTTCATTTGGACGGGCTGTTAGAATATTTAAATCTTTATATATCTGTTGGCTATCACAATTAATAATCACTCCATTATTTTTCAACGAATAATCAATGGCAAAAGTACTCTTCCCACTGGCGGTAGGTCCACAAATTATGGTAACAATTCTAGGAAATTTCGACATGACAATTTATAGTATTTTCAATATCAATTTTTGAAACAGAACCAACCCGCATTATTTTAATATCTTTTTCACTCCTTGCATCAATAATTGTTGATGGCAAAGTAAAATTACTTAAATTAAAATTATTTGGTAAAATTAGATCTACATTATCTTTGAAAGAGTTAACAATATCTGAATATTCATTAATAGGAGTATTACCAGATAGATTAACACTGGTTGAAATTAATGGAATACCAACCGCTTCTAGTAATTCCAATGTCTGCGGATGATTTGGGATTCTAACACATATACTTTTATCATCTCCTGTCACTAAATGTGAGATTCTGTTATATCCAAAATTACTTAGATTAAAAATAATTGATAATTGTCCAGGCCAGAATTTATTAATTAATAAACTTTCTATATCGTTTGTTTTAATGTACTTTTTCAAAACTTCAATGCTTGCAACATTTACTATTAATTTTTTTGACAAATCACGCTTTTTAAGATTAAAAACCTTTTGTGCTGCAATATCAGAAATAGAGGATGCAAAAAAACCATAAACAGTATCTGTTGGACAAATTATCACCCCATCATCAAATATGATCTTCCGATATAAAGCAAATTTATTATTGACTTTTCTATCTGACATACGCATTATTTTATATACAACTTACAGCGTATACAAGATTTATATGAAAATTTTACATGTAATAACAAATACTACATTTAATATTTATTATAGTACAATAAATAATCTTTTAAAATCTTTACATCAAAATAGTATAGAACAGAATATTATATATGATTCAGAAAGTTTAAATGGAGCTTTTCCAGGAATTTCCTCTTTACATGTCCCGTATACAAAAAATATATTTGGATTTAATTTTAAATTATTTTTTAGTATTAACAAGTTCAATCCCGACATTGTAATAACGTGGGGAGAATTGGCCAGAAATTTTATTGGAAATACAAAATATCCACATTTGTCGTTTGTAGAAAGTATCAGTAATATGAAATCATTTTCAGTATGTGATTATATTTTTACAAATTCAGAAAATATTTTAAATTTTTTAAAAAAAAATGGATGGAGTGGTAACAGATCAATTTACCTTCCTCCACTTATTCAAAATGCCGATTGGAAAAAAATAACGAAAAAGGATTTATATATACCAGAACATTCAAAGGTAATATTTTCATCAACTGGATTTTTTAAGGCGATTAATACATTTCCATTGTTTCGTGCTATATCATTTATACCAGAACTATATTTAATTTTAACTGGACATGGCCCAAATATAAATGAAGTTCGGGAGGATGCAACAAAAGCAGGAGTAAAACCAAGAATCAGAATTATAAACAATGTAAATAATATTAATGGTCTTTTAAATATATCCGAATTTTCAATATTTCCTTTTTTTGATATGGAAATAAAACTATCGATACTGTCATCTTTTAAGAATAAAAAGCTGGTTATTGCGGATCAGAATTATCTAACAAAAGAAATTATTAAAGATAATTACAATGGTATTATGTTGTATTCAACTGAATATGCTAACATTGCAAATATTATCCAGAAAAATTTAACGGATAAATCAGTACATGAAGAATTCATTAACAATGCATATAATGATTATAATAATCTTTATCAAGAAGCGAAAATAATAAAACAATATATAAATATTTTTCAAAAAATAATTGATGATTGTAAAATGAACCTACAACTATAATTACTTTTTAATTTTACTTCTGAAATGAAATTTTGAACTTATATATGAAAGAATTAAATAAATATTTAGGGTTAGTTTAACAAAAATAAAATTTGTCAGCATAAATAAAAATAAATTTATCTGTACTTCATAGTTGAATAAAACAATTGTTACAACAGAAACATTGCCATGTGCGTAAACACATAGAGCAGATATTAGAAATAGAAAAAATAATTTAAATGTAGATTTAAACATCAATCCCTAGTTATCTTTGATCTGTAATTTATAAATATTGTCCAATAAATTGACAATTATTGTTGATATCTCAGAGTCTATTCTATGCTTTAAACGAATATTGTTCGCAAATTGTTCAATAACTTTAAATGCCCTATCATATTTACTTTGGACAATATCTAATAATTCAATAACCGATTTTAAGTTAGCATTATTTAATTCAAAAGAAATTTTTTGCAAAACCGCATCAACTGTATCATCATTACCAGAGTTCAATTTTCGAATTTTTATTAGTCCGTAAAATAAATTGAATATTCGCTGCATAACTTTAGACGTAGAATGGTTGAATCTATCAAAACTATTCTGCTCAAAAACAGCACTCATAATCAAATTATTATAAATAGTCTGTAAATTATTTAGTGTCTTAATTCCAGTCACAGAGTATACAGAAACAAAATTAATAAAATCAAGAATCTGTTTATCGGTTAATTTTAATGCTTTAATTGCATCTATCTCTCTGTTAAAACTATCCCCCGTATCTATACGAAGTTTCAATTGATATATCATTGCTAAAGCAAATAAATGCGCAGTAGCCTTGCCATGTTTATTGTTATCAACAGTCTTAATTTTATCGTGAAGTATCGATATTTCATCATTAAACTTTTTCTCTATTTCAGATATCTGTCCAGATATATTAGTTATCTCAGCACTATTACGATTGATATCTTCAATATTCTTATTAACCAAATTAAGCTGTTTACCAAAAATAATAAATTGATTATATAAATAAATAACAGATCCGCATAAAATAAGTATAATCAGATTATGAAAGGACAATAAGCTTATTTTAGTTTTATCACCATATCCACGAATTATTCTGCCAGAATAATCAGTTGTTTTATCTGTATTTTTTTTTATTTTTATATTTTTTTTAACTAATGTCTTTGCCATTATTACATGTATATTTTTTATAACTTATAATTAACAATATAACCATCAATATCAACAACAATTATATTATTATCAACTATAATAATTGAAGAAATAAAACCATCAGATAAATGCTGACGCGAAATAAATTCTCCGGTTACAGAATTAATAAAAAACACATCCCCCTTATTAGTATTTATAATTAAATTATTATTAATTAATAAAATCCCAAGAATGTAAAAATCCTTATCTTCAGCCTTAGATAGTAAATTCAAATCCCAAATAATCTTTCCATTGTTAGCGTTTACTGCCAATACTTGATTTGATGATGTAGCAATAAACGCAATTTCATTATTAAAACAAGGAGAAGCATAAGTACCAAATGGTAAAGTCCATAATTTATTTATTTCTTTAGAATTAGAATATGATATAGCACTAAATAAATTATCAGTATTAGCAGACAACATAATTCCATTATTAATAACAGGAGATACAACAGCACTAATAAATGACATTGGAGATGAAAAGTACGATTTGCCAATTAAAGAATCTACACCAAAGAGAGCCCCAGTATTAACATCCAAAACATAACTTTCCAGATTTTGCATAGTGACAAATACTTTATCATTAGATATTGAAACCGACCCAATCTTAGACATAGTTGTCATATCTGTAACTGTATTGAATACCCACAATATTTTTCCAGTTGTTCTATCCAAAGCATATATAGAATTTTTTCTTGTATTAACAATTACAATATCTTTATAGATAACTGGAGATGCCCCAACACTCCCAATATTTTGAGACCAATTAATCTTCGGTTTATTATCAGAAATTGATACAGACACAATACTACCATCAACTAAACTTGCAAATATATCTGCATTATCAACACCTATACCTCCATAAGATGGAAAAATATCCTCATCAACAATTTTATCCAACAGAGGATGCTTAAAAAGCTTCTTCCCAGTATTTAGATCAAATGCAAGTAATTCTGAATTTTTAGATAAATAAAAAACTTTGCCCTCATAAACAACTGGAGATGAAATATATTCCGTAGATTCATCAAATTTTTCTATATAATTGCTCCACTTTTTTATTAATTTATACGAGGTTACATTTTTAACATAAGCATTGGCACAAGATTTATTAAGATTTCCACCCTCAACAGGCCAATTTTTTATAGTAATCGGATCGCTTACAACAGCAGATAGCATATTTGTATCTTTTACATAGTCTATTGATTTAAAAACTTCATCACGCTTACCAGGGACCACTGCATCGCTGCAGGCATGCAGAAATAAAATCAAAAAACAAGAAAAATATAAAAAAAAATTATTTTTTATCATTATATTTTATGTCAAGATATGTCTTAACTTTACCAAAACCACTTCGGAAAAATGTTGGAATTTCATGTTCATGACCGTGCAAAGATTTTATAATATTATCGGCTGCCTTTAAATTTCCTTCTGAAATATATTTTACCGCCATCATATACATTGCATCATATTTAAATCCATAATTGTTTTTCAAAACAGGCTTCAAAAATTTATACAATTCTGGAGACTTCATATTATCAGATTTTAAATATGCATACTGCACAATTGCGTAATGACGATAGCTTTTCGAATATGCATTATGTTGCATATCATTTAAAATCTTAATTGCATTATCAATATCATTTTTTGATAAGTAATAAGAATACAGATTAACAAAAGCCATATCTTTGTATCCATAGTGACCAGTTTTAATTAAATCATTCATCAAAGCAACTGCCACATCGGAATTTTTCGAGGCCAAAGCATCAATTACTTTTTCAAATTTTATTGCCTCTCTTTCAATTCTTTTACTCTTTAAATAGCCTGTAAACTCATATCCTGCAGTCCCAAGAATAATTACAATTAAGTAAATATAAATAAAAATATGATATTTTTTCCAAAAGTCTAACAACCTTTGCCCGTAGATATCATCATTAACCTCACGAATAAAGGCACTTTCCACATCAGCTCTATTATTCCTCATATTTTTACTTTTCGCTATTTTATTCATAATTTCACCTCAAATGACAACCGATGAATCATAAAACATTTTAATAATATATCAAACAGATTTTTAAAATATACCTTTTAAAGCATCCTTTTGTAATTTTATCAAATCTCCTATCCCTCGTCGAGACATCTCCATTAATTTAAAAAATTCCTCATCTGCAAATGTACGTCCCTCTGCAGTTCCTTGCACCTCTACAATTTTTCCACTTTCAGTCATGACAAAATTAACATCTGCCATACATCCAGAATCTTCTTTATAATCTAAGTCAAGTAATAACTCATCGTTATAAATTCCTGCTGAAATTGCAGCTAAATATTCTTTTATTGGAATACTCCTTATAATTCCTTTATCAACCATTTTTTTAAATGCCAAAACAAGAGCCACAAAAGCCCCGGTTATCGATGCAGTACGCGTTCCACCGTCAGCTTGAATAACATCACAATCAACAATGATTTGCCATTCTCCACCCATATGCTTTGTATCAACAACCGATCTAAGAGCCCGTCCGATCAATCTTTGAATTTCATTTGTTCTTCCACTCTGCTCTTTTTTCTTTGCTTCCCTATCCATTCTAGTTGATGTAGAACGAGGTAACATTCCATACTCTGCAGTAACCCAACCAACTCCCCTACCCTTTAAAAATGACGGTACTTTTTTCTCTAGACTTGCATTACAAATAACTTTTGTATCCCCTGATGAAACTAAACAAGATCCCTCTGCATACTTATTTACATTTATCATTAAATTAACAGGGCGCATTTCATCAAAATTTCTATTACCAAAACGCATTTTTATCTTCTCCATTGTTTACTACTTTTATAAACCCATTATTATATTGACCATATGACATTTTTTCTATAAAATCTTGAGGATATGGAAAATAAAATAACAGAGCTTCTCCTATCTACAGATAAAGCATTAAAAGAACTGTATATAAATTTTATACAGTATAAAGATGCTAAAAAAATCCAGGATTTGCAAGAAAAAAATAAAATAAACACAGAATACAAAGATTATGAAGTTATAAAAAAAGAATTAGAAAATTTGCAACAATCATATGATACTGTGATTAATAATAATTCCCTTGTAAGGGAGAAGGTTACAAAGCTTAAAAAAAATTTACAAGAGATAATAAACAAAGATAAATTGGTTTAATAATGGTTGAATCAATCGATATTAAAATACTTGACAGATTGTACACAATTGCCTGTTCAAAAGACGAAGAACAAAGGGTAAGAAATTTATCCTTTTTATTAGAAAAAAAAGCAAAAATAATTAAAGAAAAATATGGTTCAATACCAGAACGTAATATGTTATTTATGATTAGTCTGATGATTGCAGATGAAGCAGTCAAAGTTCACAGTAAAAATGCAAATTATGAAAATGATATTGCTGAGCTTAAAAAGCAAATTAATTTATTTGAACAAAAACAAAATCAACAGATGCAAGATAGCGATCTTAAATTGTCAGAAACTATTTATATTTTAGAAAAAATCCTCAATAGGATTCAACAAATCAACTCATCTATCAAGGAAGAAACACAACAACTATCAATTAAAATTAATAATCAAGAAGAGGGAATTTAATATGAATAGACAATATGATAAAAATAATGTATTTGCAAAAATTCTACGTGGGGAATTACCAGCAACAAAGTTATATGAAGATGAAAATATTTTGATGTTCGAAAATATTGATCCAATTGCAGATGTACATAAATTGATAATCCCCAAAAAAGAAGTTATAGATTTAAATGATTTTATCGAACAATCCACAAATGAAGAAATTGGAAAATTTTTTAAAAGTGCAAAAAAAGCAATAGAATCACTAGGATTAAAAAATAATGAATATAAATTGGCAACGAATTGTGGGGCGTTAGCAAATCAAAGTGTATTCCATTTACATTTTCATGTTTTGGCTGGAAAGATTCATAAAAACTTTGAATAATTTTTAAAATGCAAAAATTAGATATATATAAATATCAAAGTAAAAGATTGAACAATTTAATTTATTTGTTTTTTGAGAAAGCATCCTGTGGAAATGAAAGGATGTTGATATTCTGTGATAATAAAAAAAAATTAGATTTTATTGATAAATTATTGTGGGAGTATAATCCTCCTTCTTGGGTTCCACATTTAATGGACAGCGATAAATATGCAGAGCATGCAAAAATTATTTTATCAACAGATACAAATAAAAATTTATCAGATGTCGTATGTATAATTGATTCAAAAATTACCTCGTTTGATATTTTTAAAAATTTTAAACATGTAGCATATTTTGTTCCGTTAAACGAGACTGAGTATTCAGAATCAATTGAAATTCTTAAATCAAATATTCAAAACAGTAATACATACAACCAAAATAGCAATGGTAAATGGATTAAAGAAGAATAAAAACACTTGATTTAATACATTCTCTACCATATCATTGATATAACCTTTCTGTTGGTTGGTGTTTTATCCTTAATATCAACAGATAGATTTTGTGGAACTCTTGCAGAATCTAACCATAGGGAAAATGATTGATTAATTTATTTGGACATATTGTAGAGTATCATATTGGTATCTGCAAATGTACCGTAAGAACCAGGACAACAAAATGGCTTTTTATGAAAATGTATTCGTATTGAGACAGAATTTGACTACGGCTCAAGTTTCTGAATCAATTAAAAAATATGAAAATATTGTATCAGAATTACACGGTGAAATTACAAAAACCGAGAATTGGGGTTTGCGTAATTTGGCTTATGTTATTAAAAAAAATAAAAGGGGACATTATATACTGTTTCAATTGAATTGCGATGTTGCGTGTATGAAAGAGCTGAATCGTAAATTATCATTAGATGAAGATGTCATAAGACATATGATTTTGAAAATTGAGAAGTTGTCTGATGCTCCATCGCCAATATTGAATCAAAAAGATGATAATAAAAATAATTTTAAAAAGAATGATGTAGATACATCAGTGGTAGGCGCGGAAGAGGTATAGTTATGATTAAAAAGAGCGATTTTTTAAAAGATATAGAGATTGATTATAAGAATGTTCATTTGTTGAAAAAGTTTATTTCCGAACGTGGGAAGATTATACCTCGCAGAATAGCAGGGGTTAGTTCAAAGAAACAAAGACAAATTGCATTGGCAATCAAACGTGCAAGATTTTTGGCATTACTTCCATATGTTGCAGATAATCAGTAAACTTAAAGAGGTTTGTTATGGACATAGTATTATTAGAAAAGATTGAAAAACGTGGAAATATCGGTGACGTTATAAAGGTTAAGAATGGTTTTGCTCGTAATTATCTGTTCCCTTTAAAGAAAGCATTGCGTGCCACAAAGGAAAACATTTCCTTTTTTGAATCAAAAAAGGCAGAAATTGAGAAAAAAAATACAGATGCAATTAATGAAGCAAGAACACAGGCTCAGAAGATAGACGGATTGTCATTAACAATGATACGTGGAGCAGGAGATTCAGGACATTTATATGGTTCTGTTACTTCAAAAGATGTTGCATCTATGCTAAATGATAAAGGTATAAAAATTGATAGTAAGTGTGTGCGTATTGATACACCGATTAAGGAGATTGGGATTTATAGTTTAAAAATTGTGTTACATGCGGATGTGAAGGCAAATATAACAGTAAATGTGGCAAGAACAGAAGATGAAGCAAATAATGCAATTAAAAAACTGAAAGATTCTAAAAAGAATAATGCCAAGGATGATCTGTCAAAGGATGTGGTTGATGGTAGTATAGAAACCTCGTCCGTTGCAGAAATTTAGTGAACATTGTAAATTTTTTATAATATTGTTCACCATATGGAGTTTAAGTTATGATGCAGGGTGTTGAACATCCAAGACAATTGCCGCAGAATATTGATGCCGAGCAAGCTTTGCTGGCATCTATTTTATTAAATAATCGTCTTATTGAGCGTGTAAGTGATTATTTATTTCCAGAACATTTTTCAAATTCGATTCATGCAGAAATATACTTTGCTTGTTTAAAGTTAATTTCAAAGGGAAATATAGCTGATCCGATAACCTTAAAAGATTATTTTAATAGCAATGGAAAATTGAATGAAATTGGTGGCATTGACTATCTGTACAAATTGAGAGATTCAATTGTGTCAGGTGCATCTATCTCTGATTATGGAAAAGTAATATATGATAACGCACTGAGGCGAAATTTAATTGGTTTTGGCGAAGAAGTCATCAATGATGCATTCGATTTCAATATAGACAGTGATGCAATAACACAAATTGAGCAAGCAGAACGAAAATTATATAATCTTGCAACAACAGGATTAGATAATACAGATGCAAAACCAATTTCAATAGGGCTTAGCGACACACTGGATCAAGTTGAATATGCTAGACAGAAAAAAGGATTATCCGGAATATCCACAGGTTTTAATGATTTAAACAAATTAATTGGAGGATTTAATCCATCAGATTTAATCGTATTGGCAGGTCGTCCTGGTATGGGAAAGACTACATTTGCATTAAATTTATTGTATAATGTCGCGAATGAAGTTAGATGTGGAAGAGTAGATAAAAATTTAAATGGGCCTGCCCTGTTTTTTTCACTTGAAATGTCAACCGATCAACTAGCTGCAAAAATATTATCATCAATTTCAGGAATCTCTTCATATGATATGCGCATCGGTAAAATTACAAATGATGAAATCGTATCACTGAAAGCTTTTGCAAAACAGATTGAAACACTACCAATTTATATTGATGATACCCCTGCCTTGTCTGTATCGGCAATTAGAACACGTGCAAGAAGAATGAAAATGAAAGAAAAAGGGTTGGCATTAATTGTAATTGATTATATTCAATTACTATCTCCCCCTGGAGGATCAAAGGCAGATAATCGAGTTGTGGAATTATCAGAGATGACTCGAGGCCTTAAAATGCTTGCAAAAGAGTTAAATGTTCCTGTCGTTGCTCTATCCCAGCTGTCCCGTGCGGTTGAAACAAGAGGGTCAAGACCAAGGGATAAAATTCCTCAGTTATCTGACTTGCGTGAATCGGGATCTATTGAACAGGATGCTGATATAGTAATGTTTACATTCAGGGAAGAATATTATTTAGAAAAAGATTTGAAAGATGTTGAATCAAAAAGAATTGAAGCAACAAGAGCAAGATATGAAAAAGTAAAAAATTTAGCTGAAATATACGTTGCTAAACACAGACATGGAGCAACTGGTAATATTGAGTTATATTTTAACGGTAGGTTAAGTCAATTTAAAAATGTTGATACTGAGCATCAATCCGAATATTGAACCCTTTTATACCTTGATTGAAAAGTAATTTTTTGATATTATTTACAGGATTAAGATAGGGGGTTGTATGAGATCTGTTTTTGAAAAATTTGCTGTCTTGGCTGTAGTATCGGTGTGTGTTGCAGGATGTTCATCTGTTATGTATTCGACTGATGCTGTTGGAGTTGGTTATGATGATGCAGAATTAAAATTGTCACCTTGTGCATGTCTTAAAGTCAGGCAAAAACCAGGAGCACCAACATGGGCTTCGACAAAGATTTAATTAAATTTGAGCATGCAAATAATCAAAAGCCATTAGATAAATTAACAAAATATGATAGGATTCCGATCTATCCATCAAAGGTTCAGAGTACTGCATTTCCAGAACGTGTTTATATATTCGCAATACAGAAATTCATTTTAATATCTATTGCTTTATTTTTAGCATCAGTGATATTAGGTATTGCTGTTTATTACAAAACTTTTTTATTTAAACCTAACCCTTTATTCATTTACTATTCCAACTATGATAAAAAATTTAAAGTAAAAAATTTTTATAATCCTGGTGCTAAATCAATATATCATAACATTCAAATACTAGCAGAAGATTTTTTAACAAATTGGATTACAAATTATTATTCAATTGATCTTGACACAAATATAAACAATTCCAGATGGTGCAATTGCTTTGAAGAACAGAACAAGACAAAAAATATTACTAATGATTCAAGTTGCTCAGTTTGTCTTGAAGCAGATCGAAATATTTATAATGTGTTTTTTGAATTTGTAAAACCTGTATTAGAAGCAAGACAAGAATCAGGTATAGTTAGACTGGTCAAAATATTAAAAGTTGAACCTTTCTTTTATGGATTAATAAACCACAATAAAGCAAAACAGTCAATATTGGAGGAAATTGCATTAACCTCAATTGAAGCTTTCAAGGATTCTTTGCACCAAACAGAAGAAAAAATAACTCCATTTAGGAGTTATATGTTTTATATTAAGGTTGATTTTATGACTGTAGACTTTAAAAATGGATATCATATTAATACAGAATTTTTTACATCAAATAACACAGTATCGCTGCGATTATTTCAAAATGAATCTGGACATCTAGGAATAAATAAAAATTGGATTAAACAATTCAAAATATTAGAACATTCTACAAATTTTATATTGCATAATAAATATAAAAGTATTGATATAACAGACATTTATAAAAAATATAATTACATGATTTCAAATTCCATAACAAATTTAACAGAATCTAATAATAATATTGATATAAAAATTATAAATAATGATCAAAATCATACAGATACAAAGTATATAATAAAGAAAAATAAGAAAAGGATAAAAACACGAAGAAAAACAAAAAAGATAAAAATAAAATCGTTAGCTGCAAGTAAAAGTCAATCTGAGAATAAACAATGAAAAATTTTTTATTTCAAAATTTTAAAAATATACTACTGTTTTTGTGCTTTTTAATGATAGCTATAAATTGTTTAATTGCCATCGTTATTAACGATACCTTATATACTGGAAATGTTACAAACCCAAAAGATGCAAATGTAAATTTTATTATCAGCTTAAATGAGGATTATAATAAAACAGATGATATAATCAAAACAAAAATGTTAATGTCAATTGATAATAATGAGTTAGAGGATTTAATACAAAAGTTAATTATGGAATATTTAACAGAAAGATATACAGTAACCGAACACAAAGATTTATCGATTCAAAAATTTATACCCGTTAATGCTGGCAACAAAATAAAACAATCAATATTAATTGCTCCTCGAATATCAAAAGTTATTTTAATGGGAAATGGAGTTTATCAATTAATGCCTGCAACAAAAGATTTTATTAACCAAGATAAAGTTGAATATACGAATTTATTAAAAGAACATACGACAAGAAGTGTTGAAATTATTAATACTCCAAAAAGGAAGAATGGAAAAAAAGATGAATGGATAACAAGAGTAAAATTTGTATATAAATCTCCCAACATTGACTATCTAAAAGATGCTAAATTTGAAATTTACGATATAAATATGGTTGTCAAGATGGGTGATAATTATGGAAATTATATTAATAATGCCGAATTTATAAAAATGTATTACCCTGCAAATGTTTTTAATTTTACCGTAGTATATTTGGATAAAACTTTGATTAGATGAGGAATTATGACAAATAAAATTTTTCAACGAAAAGAAGAACAAAAGTTTTTATGGCTTGCAAGAATACTGATTATATTTATTACAATGGGATTTATCAGTAATATAATTTTATTATGGACATTTCTTAAAATAATGCCAAATACAAAAGTACAACCAATTTATATAAGAAGTACAAATATCGAAGATAGGGAAATTTATGTTACAAAAAATATGTTTAATTTAATGCAGGAAATTCCGGAAAGTGAACGTACATTATATAGTATGAAATATGAACAACCTGGTTATTATATGGCAATGAATTTGGTAAAAAAATATATCATAGATAGGGAAAGTTTTATACCAGATAATGAATATATGCAAATATTGCATGGAAATGATTCAGATATAAAATTCATGTCCAGCGATCAAATATACAAAGATTTTGTTAAAAATGTTAAATATGAAAATAATAAAAGGGTTGTCAGATTTATAACACAACCTAATACATCCGATCGTCTTTCTGACAATCCTGAATGGATAAGTGATATTGAAATTGATACAATTAATAAACAAGGGGATGTTATTTCTGCAAAAAAAGCACGTGTAAAAATAAAAGCTCACTTTAACCCAAAATTATTTATTAGAAATGAAAAAATAAAATATAAAAACCCCCTTGGCTTTATTATAGACACATATAAAAAAGAAGAAACCGGGTTATAAATATAACCCGGCTTATATCATCACAAACACAAATAAAATTATCTTTTACTGAACTGGAATGAACGACGTGCTTTTGCGTGTCCGAACTTTTTACGTTCAACTGTTCTCGCATCTCTGGTTAAAAATCCTGATTTTTTTAAAATCGGACGTAACTCAGGATTAAAATTACATAAAGCCTTTGAAATACCGTGTTTAACCGCGCCTGCTTGTCCAGAAAGCCCTCCACCAGATACGGTTATATTACAATCAAAACCTCCCAAACGATCTGTAACAGCGAAAGGTTGATTAACGATCATCTGCAACACAGGACGACGAAAATAATCTGACATGGCTTTACCATTAATCACTATATTTCCCTTGCCCAGTTTAATCCAAACTCTAGCAACTGCGTCCTTTCTTTTACCAGTTGCATAAGATCTACCAAGATTGTCCTGTTTGGCTGTATATTTTACAGTTGATATTTCTTCTGAAGAAGAATCAAAACTCTCAACTTTAAGCTCTTTTGTATCAACCAAATCTTTTATTTCTGACAAATCACTAACTACTTCTTTATCTTTTTTTCCTCCAGCAACTTTTTTTACCTTAACTTCAACATCCACATCTGGTTTTACTTTTTTAGGCGCAGCAGATACAGTTTTCTTTGTTTTGGTTGTATCTAATTTTACTTCTACTTTTGTATCTTTATCTTTTGCAACCATTATGCACCTCTCTTATTCTTTGAATTCATTTTTACAACATCCAATTGTATTGGATTTTGTGCAATGTGTTTATGATCATTACCAGCATAAACAAATAATTTTTTTATCATCTGTCTGCCCAATTTTGTTTTAGGAAGCATCCTTTCAACAGCTTTTATAATAACACGCTCTGGATGCTTACCACTTAAAGTATCTTTTGCATTAATTTCTTTAATACCACCAGGGAACCCAGTATGATGAAAATACTTTAACTGCAGTGGTTTGCGCATCCCTGTCAATGCAACTTTTTCTGCATTTACAACAACTATATAATCCCCGCAATCCACATGAGGAGTATAAATTGGTTTGTGTTTACCCATTAAATAAAATGCAATCACGGATGCAAGGCGCCCATCAATTAAATCAGTTGCATCAATTAAAAACCAATCACGTTTCACTTCTGGTTTCTTTATCGACATTGTAGATTTTGTTAACATATCTAAACCCTTATGCTAATAATTATTCGTGATGGAATTATCACTAATAATTTAAAAAAGTCAAGTTTTTTACGGTATTAATTAAAGGTATAATAATACCTTGTAATAAAATATTTATAATAAACAATCTTAAATATTAAAAAACTAATTTAAAAACTGGTACAGTTTATATGCTTTATTCTTGTTTACCCTTGCAAAGTTTGTTATAATTCTGCGGGTGGGTTTATAAGGAATATCATGATTGTTAAATTTTTAAAATCTCTGCTCTGCGACTTTATTTTACTGGCTTCTGTGTATTATTCAACATTATTTGCTCAAGATGCTGGAGAGGGTGCACCAAAAGCCGATAGCGGATTTGGAGTGCAGGCTGCATGGAATAATCCAACAGCAAATCTGGGAGCTGGCCAAAGTAAGCCTGGATATTCCAGAATTTCTTGGGAACCGGGATCGTTTATTCCTGTTCGCCTACGCGATGGAATGACAACACTTATAAATTTCCCGGACTGGGAAAAGATAAAAGATGCATATATTGGAGACAAAGATTTTTTTGATGGACGACCTATATCTAAAAATACTTTTATGATTACACCAGTTGATGGACGTGCAATGGCAGATACAAATCTTACAATCATTGGAGATAGTGGAAATAAATACATATTTTATTTAAAAAGCGAACCTGTTAATACAGAAACAACTACAAATATGGAAGTTGATGTTATTGTTCCAAACAGATATAGAAAGGGTGGTAATAATTTCAGTGGCGAAGCATCTGGAAATAGTTCACTAAAATCATTGAATGCAAGTAGGATGGGCAATAATTCAGGAAATGATAATTTCATGCTTGAGGGAGAGGATTTTGGATGGATCAAATCGATTCCTGTCGACCCATCAGAATTCAGATTTGATTTAGATGTTTTTGTTCCAAATCCAGATGATTACATCATCGCCCCTGAGCGTGTATGGAGAGATCAAGTATTTACATATATTGATTTTGGAGAGAAAGCCATTTACATGACACAAAGACCGGCAGCCTCATTACTGGTAGAAGGAGGAGAATCCCCTGTTGGATTTAGAACTGAAGGCCCTTACTCTCGATTACTGGTAATCGAAGGAATTGGAGATATTATTTTACGTTCTGGGCAAAGAATTGTATGTATTAAAAAACGCGGGACGCCATTTTTACTCTCTCAACCGCCACAGCCTTTTATGGTACCTGCACTTCCTGATGCAACTGTAAATCAAAACAAACAAATGGCATATCAGAATCCTATACAAATGGGGGCTCCAGTTGGTGGAAATATGAATACTTATGGAATGCAGATGCAATCAGGTTATGCAATGAACAATTTTAATTCTGGAGTATATACAGGTAGTGGGTATTTTGGAGTAAATGATGCGTATGCGAATGCAGATCCAAAGAATTCAATTAAAACGAATGCGTATGTTTTACCATCACATTATGTACCAATTGTTAAACAGACAAAAATTACATTTGCTGTGGAATTAGCACGTGGAAAGACCCCAAAATCTTTGGACGAGGAATGGTATAAAATGCAAAATTCTTTTGAATTTTTAAAAGAGTTTACTCCCTATTATTCCGTTGAAACAAAAGGAGTTGATGAACTATCTAAAACTCAATTCAAGGGAAATGAATTTTATAGATTGCGTATTGGTCCATTTGATGCAATTGAAGAAGCGGATGCAATTTGTAGGAAATTAGCAGCATTTTCTACACCATGTAATGTTGTTCGTATTCAATAACAAGTCTATTGTTAAAATTGTGTGACAAGATAAATATGTTCTTACGAAAAAAAAAGCATACAACAGATAGTACAAAGAATGCTGAAAATATTAATAAAGCAGCAATTAAAAGAACGAATGTATATATTGTAATTGCTTCTGTCGTATGCTTGACATTATTTACAGCGGCAATATTAATCGGAAAGAAGAAAAAGGTTGCAATACCAAACGACAAAGCAGTTACAACATCAGATAAACAGAATGAAAAAATTGTTGCAAAAGTACTACCAGAAATTGATGTTAATCCGCTGAATATAGAGTTTAATGCGGTGACTGTTAATTCATCATCTGAATTGGTAATAAATATAACTGTTAAAGACGCCCCTGCAGTAATTTCAAAAATTAGTATAGATACCAACATAGCATCAATTAAAATTGTAGATTCCTGTATTGAAAGGAAAAAAATGGATGTTGGCGAACAGTGTACAGTTACAATTACCTACTCTCCAACAGAGATTGAAAATAAATCACTGAATTTATTAGTAGCCTGGCATGGTTTGGATTCAAGCGATGTTACAGATGAGAAAAATAAAAGTGTTAGTTTATCTTTATCATCAAAAGCAGCAGAATCTATAGATACATCAATTGTAGAAAATAATGAAACAAACCAAAATAATTCAATTACAGAAAATAAAGAGGATATAGAACAAGAAACTCCCTCTACTCCATTGCCCCAAGAAAATAATCAATCCTCTCCATCTGAAGAAGGAGAAAGTCAAAGCAATGAAAGTAGCGAATCAAGTGACGCTGAATATAAGGAAGATGAAGAAACAGATGAATCAGATAATAAAGAAGAAACGAGTACAAAAAGTAACGACTTAGATTGCAGAAAATATGCAGCAAAGGGAAGAAAAAGAAATGGAGATTTTTTAGGATGGATTCAAACAAATAAAAAGGTCATGTCTCCAGATTGTAAAAGTGTGATTGGAACTTTGCAAGATAATGGAAAAATTGTCAAACCTGGAACTCAAGAAGTAATTGGGATGGGACCAAGATTGGATGGAAAAACAAGTACAATTGATGATAGGATTTTGCAAGAAATACCTGAGGGATTGAGAAAACCCGTATTTGATACGTCAGATGTGGATGATATGAAAGCATCATATAGTGCTGCCATGGAAAAACGTAAGGCGGTTAAAGACGGTTCAGATAAAAGTCCAAAAGTAGAGTTAATTGAATCTGCAAGAAAAGGAGAAGAGGGGGTCGATCCATATCGAGCATCAGATCCATTAGGAGTAATGAAACGTGGAAAAAATGAATTTATCCCACCATCAATTACAACCGGAGAACAAGTA
>CAUTVF010000005.1:0-25607 GCA_963541805.1 uncultured Alphaproteobacteria bacterium | reverse complement strand
AAATCATCGGGACGTGGTGTATTTGCTAAAGATGCTTTAAATGAATTACCAGCCGATTATTGGCGTTATTGGTTACTTGCAAATGCTCCTGAAAGTGATGATACTAATTTTTCATTTGATAAATTTACAAATGATATAAATAAGGATTTAAATGATATATTGGGTAATTTTATTCTAAGAGTAATAAAATTTTATGATAAAAAATTTGGGAATATTATTTTACCAGTAAAAACTGAATTAAAAAGATCAGTTTATAGTGAATATAAATATGTAATAGATAAAATATCCAATTTAATTTTGTCTTTTAAAGAAAAGATGGAAAATTTACTTTTCAGAAAAGCAATGGAAAATATCAGGGAAATGTGGGTAATCGGTAATGAATTTATTGATAAAGCTTCTCCTTGGCTGCTTATAAAAACAGATCCAGAAAAAACAAAAATCATATTAATACTAGCAATGAATTTAATAAATATTTATGGAAAGTTAATTGAACCTATCTGTCCAGTATTTTCGAAAAAAATATTATCTACTTTGTCATTAAAACCGGATAAAAAATGGATAAATTTTGATAATTTACAATCTGAATTTAATAAGATAGAAGAGAACACAGTAGTTCAAATTCCAGAAACTATGTTTGAAAAAATAACGGAAGATCAAAGAGAAATTTGGAAAAACAAATTTACTGGAAATAAATAGTTATTCACTACCTAACACCATAAATCCATAATCTAGTAATTGCTTCATTTCTTTATCCCTATCAAATTGTGATTTTGCACCGAATAATGCAGCAATTATTCTGTTCTTTCCCTTTTTTGCAGATACAATCAAATTGAATCCAGATTCATCAATATAACCATTTTTTAAAGCATCTATTCCTTCATATTGATTTGAAATTCTATTATAACTATAAAAAGTTTGATTTTTATATTTAAAACTTTTTATGGAAAAATACTTATAATATTCTGGAAAATGTTTTTGCAATGCCATCATAAGTATTGCCATATCCCCAGCTGTTGTTTGTTGAAGAATATTATTCAGACCAGACGCATTTTTAAAAACTGTATTTTTCATACCTAAATCATTTGCTGTTTTTGTCATTAATTTTGCAAATTCAGTTTCTGAAACTGATATATTTTCGGCCAAAACAGTTGCAATATCATTTGCTGATTTAATTATTAAGCCTTTGATTGCTGTATCAATTGATATGCTATCTCCTGCTATTAGTCCTATTTTTGTTCTTGGTTGATCTGATGCTTTTTTTGAAACAAATAACTCATCACTTATACTGAACAATCCCTTTTGAAGTCCCGCAAATGTTACATATAATGTCATCATCTTTGTTAAAGATGCAGGATATACAAATTGATCTGCATTATATGATTGAAGTATTTCACCAGTATCAGCATTAATAATAATTGATGATTGGACAGGAGAAGAGTGAACAAAAGACGGAAATATTAAGAAATATAGAAATAAAAAACAGAATTTTTTTTTATAAATATAAATAAACACTTCATTATCTCATAAATTTATTTTTTAAATTGTTCTAAATAATACTTTACAAAATTCATATTATATTTTTTTCTTATTTCCTCTGCCAATAATACATTTTTTCGGCCAGAATTGAATAATTGTAAATATACACCTAAACCAGATATATCAACATTCAAAATTACAGATTCATTTTGAGAAGGCTTCCTAAATAAAATAGCATATTTCATATCCCTATATAAATCACCCTTAATAAAGGCATATTCCTTTGTTGTAAAATTCCAATTTGTATAATCATCAATCACTGCTTGAGTATTTCGGAAAAATATTTCTGTTTGTGCCTGACCTCTAATTAATTCACCAATTCCAAGTTTATCAATAATATTAGGTTGTTGAAATGCTGCCAAATAAACCTGTCTCTTTTTTCTACCTTCTTGAAGACCAATTGCGAAATTATGACGAAATACGGGATTTTCCAGCATTGGAGCCGTTTCATCAATAATGATAAGACTTGGATCCCCTGTTCTTCCAGTTAAATTCTGAATTCTATTCATTATATACGAAATAACAGCAGGAGCTAAAACAGAATCATCCAAAATATTTGTAAAGTCAAAGGTATTAAACCGATTTGTTAAATTCAAAGTATCATTTTCTGCATTAAACAAATATCCATATTGATTGACATCAACCCATCTCTCAATTTCCTTCCTCATTTGACCGGTTGGAGAAAAAACAGATTTATATATGTTTTTTAAACTTCTTTTTTCTGGCTCCAAATAATCAAAAATCGTTGTAATTGCTCGTCCTATTTCTGCTTCTGATTGTGTATCATTTACTAATGTAATTTCTTTTAACCAATTACGTAAAAATGTTCTGTTTTCTGGATAATCTTCTATTTTTAATGGATTAAGAGATACTTTTCTTCCTGATCCCTCTAATTCATCAGCTTTCTTTATTTGCTTTTTAGAACTTTCAAATCCAATATAATCACCATCAACTGCATATGTAAATATTTCTGCCCCTCTATGACGATCAAAGAAAAATGTTTTTAATCTATCAAATCTCATCGCTTGAGATGCAATAAAAGAGTAGAGTGTTGTTTTACCTTGTCCTGTTGGTCCTATTGCAATTGTATGTCCAACAGCCCCCTCATCATCATTTACATGAAATTGAAATTGATAAGATGTTCCTTGAGCCGTCGTAAATATGGTTATTGGTTCACGTGCCCAATCTGAATTTGTAAAACCTGTCGGTTGCTTATTAAAATCAATCAAACAAGCAACTGCTTTTGAAAGCAACCTATACGTTCTTGGAAATTTATCATATGTTGGAAATTGTGAGAACCATGAAGCTTGAGCAATCCAATTCTCCCTCATCGGAATAAATCCATAATTGCGGAAAATTTTCATTATTTCCAAAACAGCATTATCTAATTCATTTTCACTATTACCATAAACAAATATCGTCTGAGAAAAATCTGTTAATGTTTGATGATCTGTATCCGATTGTTCAATTGCAGATAAAGCATCATCATATTGAGACACAACATCATACGAAAAAGATACAGCCATAGACATACGTTTCTGATTTGTTAAAATTACCTGTGCTTTTGATTTTGGAATTGAAGTAAAATTTTGTAGAATATTTAACTCATAATTTAAAGATAATATATCTGATAACATTTGTTCGTCAGCACTATCACTTAAATTTTTAATTCCAATTACAGACATATATTTTTCTTGCTCACCATATCTAAACTTTATATTTCCTCTTTTAGAAAATAAAATCTCTTCTGATACTAACTGATTAGAAAAATAACCATTCAAATCATTATTACTAATATTAAACTTTGGTTTAGAAATTGGATTTAATATTTTAATAAAAGGTGTAATCAAATTACTATTTGAAAAATCATCATTAGCATTCAACAGTTTAACCCCATATGGATCTAATATAGACTTTATTGTCTCAGTAGCAGTAGAGATATCTTCATACGCCTTTTTTGTATTTTCTATAGAAATAACTATGTAATATGAATTATTAAAAACCAACCTATTTGTTTTCATCCATACATCTGTTATTTCTTTTAAAACAGGAATATTATGATGTGTTTTTATTTTGTTTTCTTCCAATTCACGAATTGTGATAATTCTGCAGTCAATATCAACTTCTGCCAAACTATCAATAAATCTTTTCTTAAGGTCAAAAAGTTTTGCTACATTCTTTTTATTTGCAAGAGAATTCTGGCAACCATCTAATTTTAAAACCCTAACTAAAGTACCATCAGAACACAGCATGGTTTTATTATCAGGAAGAATATTCTCAAAAGGAATAAAATCAGCAATCTCAGTATCATAAGGCTTATTTAAAAATATATCTTTAAATTTTAATATTAGTAAACTCGATATTAAAGATATTCCAATAATTCCACAGAACATAAAAAAAATATCAACCTTTGACAGTTCATGAACCAAAAAATAATCAATCATATTTAAATTCAATACTGGGATCATGGTATAAACTTATCACCTTTTTCTTGTATAATATTCTTTGTAGATCTTGGAGTGCTCAAATAAGATATCAACATATTTGAAAAATGAGGATCTTTTTTTCCTATGTACATTAAAAATAAATGAACAAGCACTATGGTAATTATCATAAAAACGGCTTCGCCTTTTTGGGTTAATAAAAAAACAATCATCATTATAAAAAATTGAACAGACATATTTATAATTGCAAGAAAAAAAGGTGCATAAAACAGCATCATAGGTCTGGATACAGATTTTAATATTGCCTCTTTCATATAACTCCCGACCACATTATACATTTAAAAAAATAACAAGGCAAATAATTGTTAACAAGATGTTAATAACCTACGTATGTTTATGTATTACAAAAATAAATTTTATTAATTATTAATATTTTATTAACTTTCCAAAATTCTGTAAAGTTATTGAAAAATAAGAAATTTTAAATGAAAAAATACAACTTATTAACAATTTAACAAAATAATTTAATAAGCAATATATAATTATACTTATTTATTATAATTGAAATAATTACACTTTTTATTATTATAACACTTTATGTTAATAATATTAATTTATTTCTTATTACAAGACCAATTAAATGCAGCTGAAAGCAATACAGTTTGTGATAAAAATAGTGATACTTATGTAAATTATCATGTAGATTATGGAAAACCTATCTACAGATCTGTATCAAACTTTCCAGAGGGTATTAGAAATATTGATCAATATCATGTAAGGGGATTGACAGATATAAATTATAAAAGATCATACAATATTAAAGTTAAATTGATAACAAAAAATAATGTAGCTTGTTTAAAAATTGACAGTGTTGATGTTTATTTTGGTTATCCAAGTATTAATGTTTTTATATATGATAAGTATCCATTTGAAAGCTGTGAATATCGTGTAATAAAACAGCATGAAAATGAGCATGTAAAAATTTATCAAAGTGCTTTAAAGATGTATTCAGAAAGCATTGGCAGAATAATTTTAAATAGGATTAAAGATAAAAAACAAATGCTAATAGAAGATGTTGATAATGTAAAAAATAAAACAAAAGAATATATACAAGAGGTGAAAGATTTTATCACTTCCGACGAAGAATTAAATAAAATAGAATCAAAAATGATAAAAGAGATTGAATATCTCAATAATTTATTAGATACAAAAGAAAATTATAATAAAACAAAAAAATTATGTAATAATTGGTAGTATTATGAAAATAAAAATTATAGACATTTTAAGGTATATTAACAATTCCGACTTATTTAATTTTGATATAAATAATTACTCTAACGATTTTTTAAATGCTGAAATTACTGGATCAAGTACAGATTCAAGATTAATAGAATTTGGTAATTTTTTTGTAACTCTTCTTGGTGAAAATTTTAATTCACATGATTTTTTAGATGATGCTTTTAATAGGGGGGCTTGTTTTGCTTTTGTTGATGCTAAATTTAATCTGACTAATTGTAAATACCGTGAAAAATGTATTCCAGTTACTGATACACTAAAAGCATATCATAAAGTTGCAGAGTTATGTATAAATTCATTTAAGGGTATGAAAATCGCTTTAACAGGATCTGCTGGAAAAACAACAGTTAAAGATTGGTTATATAATACACTTTCTTTATATGGGAAAACATTTGCAATTGAAGGTAATAAAAATTCCATATATGGACTTCCTTGGGCTGTTATAAATAATGCTCTAAAAAATGATTGGAATTCTTTTAATTTTGGGGTTTTTGAAATGTCTATGACTGGATATGGTGAAATTTCAAGTATGTGCAATTTTATTAAACCAAATATATCACTTGTTAATAATATATACCCAATGCATATGGAATATTTTCCTAAAAATGGAATAAATGGTATTGCAGAAGCAAAATCAGAAATATTTAAGAATACAGAAATTGCAATATATAACGCTGATACGAATTGTAGCGATATTTTACTTAGCAATATAAACTGTGATTTTATTAACTTTGGAAAAAATTCTGAAATAATAAAGTTAATAAACTTTGATGACAACATAGTTGAATTAAAAATAAATAATAAGATCTTTAAATATAATATTGGTGCCGGTAATAATGATATGACTGTTTATAATTCTATGGCTGTTTTAAGTGTTATTTATTCATTAGGCTTACCATTTGAACCTGCAATTGAAAATATGAAAAATCTTTTTTTTGGGGGTGGTCGCGGAAAAACTTTTAATGTTGTCTTTAATAATAAACGATTAACATTAATTGATCATTCATACTCTGGACAGCCTGAATCCAGTGTTCTTGCAATTTCTGATTTTGCAAAAAGAAAACATAATGGAAGAAAAATTTTAATATTTGGAAACATGTCCGAGATAGGAGCGACAGTAAATGAAGAACATATAAAAATAGCAGATTTAATAAATAAAACTGATATAAATATTACTTATGGTATCAAAAATTATGCGGAAATTATTGTTAATAGATTAAAGAATTTTGGAAAAAACGCAGAATTTTTTGATAGCTATGATGATTTTTTAAAAGTAATTAATGATAAAATTCAAGATAATGATTTGATTTTAATAAAAGGCTCTCACTATAGTAGTTTAGTTTTTAAAATCACTGAATTTTTAACAAAGTAAAAAACACTGGACTTTTTTAAGTTTATTAATATCATCAAGTATCGTTACATGGTGAGTATAGCTCAGTTGGTAGAGCGTCGGTTTGTGGTACCGAATGTCACGGGTTCAAGTCCCGTTACTCACCCCATTGAAACTAACTTTTATATAAGGATTAAGTCATGCATCTAGTTGATCCAAAATTTGAAATTTTAACAAAAGTAGATGGAGAAGAAATTTTAAAATTTTTGGAAAAATGCGGGCGCACATGTTATAAATCAGAAGATAAAATAACCGAAGATAGTGCAAAAAAATTAATTAAAGCAATAATATCCTCCGGCCATGAATCTGTAATAGAACATTTTGTAATTACTGTAAAATTTTTATGTGATATAGGATTTTATAAAGATATAACACGTCACAGAATGGCATCTTTTTCAATTGAATCAACAAGGTACTGTAATTACTCAAAAGGAAAATTTGGTGGAGAGCTAACCTTTATAAATCCTGTTAATATAAAACAAGGAAGTAAAGAATATGAAATTTGGAAAAATTGCATGGAAGATATAGAGAAGCATTATTTGGATATGGCAAATCTTTCTGCAACTCCAGACATGCTTAGAATGATGTTACCACATTCAACAGCTGCATCGGTTGTTTGCACAGCAAATTTAAGAGAATGGAGACATATATTAAAATTAAGATCAAGTAAAAGAGCACATCCATCAATTCATACTCTTATGATAGATTTATTAAAAGAATTTCAAGCGAGAATACCTGTAGTATTTGATGATATAGTTCCTGATTAATTGTTGGAAAGGTGGCAGAGTGGTTGAATGCACACGCTTGGAAAGCGTGCATAAGGGAAACTTTATCAGGGGTTCGAATCCCCTCCTTTCCGCCATCATAATATAAAAATATTTTAAATTGTGTTTATAAAGTTCTGATTATTTTTTATATTCGATACAAATTTTTGTGTAAAAAGTCCACAGAAAACCTCACCAAAAGGTGAGGCTACTAAATAAAAATAATAAAAACAAAAACTAAATGTCCTCACGATACCGGGGAACGGTATAAATGATTACGCCCACATCCTACCCCTCCCCAAGCAGGATGTCAAGAAAAAAGTTTTTTATTTTGCCAGGGATCCGATGATTGCGGCGGTTATGATTTTCTGCCGTGTTTTATCCGATATATTTTTCGTTAATAAATTGCTTTCTGCGGATTTTTTAAGCGCTCCATCGATTGCCTTAAACAACCGGTCACCCAAAGCTCCATTAAACAAATTTTCAGCTTCCTTTAATTTATCCCCATACAAAAACTGTTTCCCATCACGCGAAAGTTTATTAAAGTCACGTTGTGTCCTTATCAATGCACGTCCTTCATCCTTTATTTGTTCGGCATTCAATGCGCGATTTAGTGCCTTAATCACTTTGAAATTTGCGGTCTTTTCATTCAAGGCATTCATAACTTTGCTTGCCCGGATTGTGTCGCTTTTTGCACCCAACAATCCTTCCAGTGTTTTGGTTATGCTGCCATCTTTTTGTTGCAACCTGTAAAAGCGATCTGCTTTTTTCAAAGCACCGGCACCCAACGACCCTACACCTTTATCGATGTCTTTTTTAATTGCGTCATAGATCCGCCCAACTTGCGAAGAATTAAGTGTATTCGTTCCTCGCATCACATCGCCGCCAATTTCACTTTTAAGTGATTGCAGTTGCCTAATGTTTGGGTATGCCATAACCTTTTTGTTCGCATTTAGGGTGTCAAGTATTTTATCCTTGACAGTTTGGGTGTTGTCCGATACACTCCTTAACTGCATCGAAGGGGTGGTAAGGTTCACCGTATTCCCCGTAGGGCGGCGCACAATGGAACCTTCATTGACTGTGCTCTGATGATCTCTGTTTATTGCATTTTTAAGCCACTTTACAAATTCATCGTGTCCTTTGTTATTCACAAATTTAGTGTCCAGGATACCATCTTTTTTAATCACGGTATCATAAATAGTTTCGCCTATTTCATTACCGTATTTTTTTATCAAATATTCTTTTACTTGACCTTTTACGGCTTGCTCAGTCGCAACATCAGTTTTTGATAAAGTATTTGGTAATGTATGAACATAAACCCCACGATTCTGGGCAACCATTTTACTCGCGTCCCTGATGCCTTTAATCGTACCTTTCTTTATTTCGTCATCTGCAAGCTTCTGTGCCAATGTTTTCAGTTCATCTTTACTTAATCCTTTCAATCGTTCAATTAATTCCGGTTTAATATTTTTTAGTTCCCTTGCAACATCATCAAAATTATCTGTTGCATAACCAGAAAGTTTATAATTTATTTTATCCTTGACTGTATCTTGTAACTTTGGCAAAATTAAATCGCCTGAAGGGGTGGCGAGGTTTGCTTTATTCCCCGTAAAGACACGACTATTGAAACCTCCAGTAGCATCGTGCCTTGTTGATGTATCCAACCACTTAGCAACTCTGTCAGCTGCTTTATCTTTAATAAATTTAGTGTCTAATACGTTATCTTTTTTAATTATTGTATCATAGATATCTTTACCAAGTTCATTATTATATTTCTTAATTAAATACTCTTTTAATTGACCATCGACTTGCCCGCTTGAGCTTACGTTTGGAAAATTTAAAGTGTCGTGCATCGTATGTAAATATTTTGAACGTGCAGAATCCTTTATTAAATGCATTGGATCATTAACTTTAAAATTTGGATTAAATATCTTTTCTTTGTTAATTACTTCATCAAGCAGTTTTTTATAACCTGCTAAATCATTTTGTTTTATTGACTTTATCTTTTCTGCAGGTGCATTTTTTAAATACTGTGTGACGTCATCTATGTTATCAGTTAATCTTTCCGACAAATTATACTTAACTTTATTATTGACGAGTTCATTTATGTCACTTAAACTTCCGCCTTGTAATTTGTTTTGAGTGGTGAGGAATGCTTTATTCTCAGACAGGTTAGAGGGTTTGATTCCTCCAAAGTCCCTCTGCTGTAGATCCTTAACATGTTTTTCAATTCGTAAGTTCTTTCGTATCTTTTCCAAATACTTTTGACCTGTCGGGGTTACTTCGTCTTTTAATTCATCCAACATTGCCTCTGTATTTGCGGTAGACATAGGGGCGGTTTTGTCAATCCCACTATAAGCTTTGTCGTATAATCCTTTTTGATATTTATTAACAGCGGCCAGTTCGTCATCCAAACCATCGGTGATGGCAGCGCCTAGGGTTTCCCGATCTGCTGCACCATTGCTTAATTTTGCGATTCCTTCCTCTATTTCCCCTTCGCTTCGATTTAATAAGGGGGATAGGGGGGATTTTTTAATAATTTCTTTTAATTTGCCGGTGCTGCGTCTTATTAAATTCAATCCTGCCTTGGTCCCCTTTTGCAAGCCATATCCAACGATCGGTGCTGCCCCACCAATTGCCGCACCAATTCCGGCAGAGTTAAGAGCATCGCCTGCAATCCCTGCCCAGTTATCGGCGTTGGACCCCGCCGCCCCATAGATTCCGGACGTAACCCCACCAACAGCGGCGGAACGTGCCGCTTTGTCAATTAAGTTTGCCCCACGGCCAACAAACCCGCTGCCAACTTTACTAATTGGGCTTATGATTCCACCTGCAATGTTTGCGGCCAAAGCAGATGCAGGATTATTTTTTGCCCATGCTTCGTCTTCGTCCCTTTGCCTGAATGTATTTTCCCGGATTATATTGTTTACAAAACGAACCTTATCTTGATCGTCTGCATTCGCGATTTCGTTTATTAACATTGCCCCGTACTTTGATGCTTTGTCGGATAGACCAAGTGTTGCCGATCTTGCAAACGTTCTGGCACCAGAGATTGCGTTTTCCTTCAAAGATGGATCTTTTCCTTTCCCTGCGTCCGGGAATTCGGATAAAATTATGTCGCCGATTTGGTCTTCTGTCATGTTATCTGGAAATTGTCTGTATTTTCCATCTGGCATTTTTATAACTGGCATTCTGTACCTCCTTTAAATTGCACCGTTTGCAAATTCAACCTCGAAAGTTGTTTCATAGATTGATAAATTTATTCCCTTTAATATCGCCCCAATTTCAAGAGATGCATTATTGCAATATCCAGAAATTGACCGCCAAATATTTTGTGTGTTTTCTCCGCCGACCCAAAACCAGTCGTTCCACTTTTCTCCCGTATCTGGTTCATCTGCGCTGGCCCAATAAAAACCCCCATAACTTACATCCGGAATTAAACGAGTTGAAACCGGTTCATAATTTAAACCCAAACCAAAACCAATTTTAACCTCGCCATCCGATGTTGTGCGGGTGTTAAACAGTTTTAATAATTTTTGATTTTGTATCCCAAAATTTGAATAGTAATTGACGATTTTACACTTTATCGCGTTTCCGTCATCATCTTGTCCAGATAAAGAAAATATTTTCCCGTCGTATGATCCAAATAAAATATTGCCTTTAAATTCCGTCCAGTACAATGCGGGGATATCAACAAACCTGGCCCATGCACCAGTTGTCAAATTTATGACATGTTGATCCGATTTATAACCGGTCCTGAAATTAAACAAAGCAAAATTTTTCTGTGTACAAACAATTGAATTACACGCGAAAGAATCAACTTCCTTCTCTTTTCCAACGATATAGCCATTTATTTTATTGCTGAATAATTCGCTTTGCTTCAATATGTTTCCGTTCGAAATTATCGCAGAAAATGGGATGTAACCACTTTCCGTTGCAAGTACAATATCAGATCCCCAATTTAAAATTGAATTTCGACCGATTGGGCGGGGACATCTGAACACTCCAACAATATTTATTTTTGCTGCATCAGAGAACACCGGATTATTATATACAATAATTTCTCCGTTGTTCGTTATGAATGCACCCCATTGGTGATAGCCGGCCGATGAATCGCTCCCCCAGGTGGCTGCGTTTACGATATACCCACCTAAACGTGAAATTTGCGATAAATCAAACCGAGATAAATTACCAGATATGTTCCCAACAGGTGCAAAGTAGAAAGCCAAACTGTTTTCGTAACCAAAAATTAATTGATTGTTGATAACATTTACCCAAGCAAACCTTTTATCCCCCGGTTCGTCAAAGTTAATTTCACGTAAAACCTTTCCATCGAAAACTTGTGCATTATCGATACCATTACATAAAAAAATCCGGTTTTTATAATATGTCCAAATAAATTTTGACTGAGTATTGAAATCCCGACCGATTAATTTACCGGATTTAACCAGGTAAATATTACCACCTGCTGCGGCCAAAATATCATCAATTTCATCCATTGGGATTAACGTTGCAACGTTACCGGAACAATCCAATTTTTTATACAGCTGGTAACCCGATCGAACTTTTAATTTTTCATTTTCCGGGAAAAAGTTATCAATTGTTATTGCGTATCCTTCCTGCATTGCAGAAATTGGGGTTACTGTATCAACGCCTTTTAATGGCGAGGGTAAAACGTATCTCATAATTTACATCCATATTTATTCGTATAATTTTATGCTGTCACCTGGACGGTTTTGTGATAGGGTACCTATTTAATTGATGGTTAAATTCGGCCTCTGCCGCCACATATGTTTCAAGACCCTTTTGTTTCAACCATGCACAAACAACGCTCCAAATCAATAATTGATCCGGCAAAAGGGATGTGTCGGATCCTGCGGTAAAGCTTTCTTTTTCTTCATTATTCGCACTTTTAACCGTGTATTTTGAGTAATAAAAAAATTTTATTTTATTCCCGTTTGGATAATTGGGGGACAACCAAATCTCGTCTCCGACGATCATAAAAACCGGGTCCGCAAATGATTTGTCGAACAATTCTTTTTTACTGTATTCTTCGTCTGTTATCAAATGCAAAGCTGCCGGGGCCGTTGTGTCAATAAATGTTTTTGACGAAAATAAATTTAAATCTGGGGCGATTATGCCAATTTTGTAGCGATTTGGTTTTTTGGTTTCAAAGGTTGCTTGTTTCTTTAATTCTGTAAATTCAATTTCCGTAGATAGGGTTATTAATTTGTCATTTAACAGTTCGATAATTTCTTTTAATTCAAGGTTGGACGAAATAAAAGGGTCGGCAACAATATTTTGACCCAAGCCTAAACGAATTAGTATACTGTCAATAATTTGTCTGGCGGTTATCATTTTGCATCCTTTCTTTTTTGATTATTTGTTAATAAAAAACCCCGGGCTTGCCAGGGTCAATTTAAAAAATTTAAGTGGTTTTACGGTGTTAAGAACCCTTCTTTATAAAGTTATCCAATTCTTTAATATCTTCCAAATATTCAGAATATGATTTTTCTTTTATCCCTTCCTTCATTTTAATTTTAAATTTATCATATTCGCGAAGTGCTTTTTTCTTGGCCGAAATGCTTGACACATTTCCAAGAGTTTTTAAATTATCACGGCCCATAAATTTTATAAACTCGTCCAGTTTGACGCCCCAATCTTTCATAGAAATTAATTTATGATTGATTACCTGCAATTCTGCATAATCCAAAAACATATTGATAATTGTTCTTAACTCGTTTAACTCCGAATTTAATAAATAATTCTTTGCAATAATAACGTCGCTTTTAAAGATGCACCCATCTGGGGAATTTCTCCATGTTGTAAGTCCCATATTTTCTTTATTACTATCGGATCTGTTAAATATGATTTCCGCCGCAGTTTGCCCGGTAATTGCATAATGCACTTTGTTTTGGACACCCGCGAAAAACTTAAGAGAATCTAAATTATTTTTTGTATAATCAAATGATAGGGCATAAATATCTTTTAATTGTTGATACAATCGGCGTTCACTGGTACGAATATCTTTAATACGTTCCAATAACTCGCGGAAATAATCTTTATCAAAAGTATTCTTACCTTGTTTTAATCTCAAGTCATCTAAAACAAACCCTTTTTTAATAAATTCTTGTAAAGTTTCTGTTGCCCAAACGCGAAAATCCGTTGCTTTTTTGGAATTAACCCGGTAACCAACCGCAATAATTGCAGACAAATTATAAAATTTAACTTGTCTTGAAACCTCGCGTTCTGCCTCAATTTCAACTTGTAAAAATTCCTTACAAGTTGCTTTTGTTTCTAACTCGGCAGACGAATATATATTTTTTAAATGGGTTGTTATGTTTTGTGTAGTTGTTTGAAAAAGGGCGGCCATTTCTTTTTGTGTCATCCAAATATCATCGCCCGCAATTAAAACACGCGCAGATCCCGCCCCAGAATTAGATTTATAAATTAAAAACTTGTCCATTATGGCATTATAAATTTTACCCGGTAAAAAATCAAGTTACCGGAATCGAAAGAAAGTCAAACTATTTATCGGTTAGGTTATTTAATTTTTCGGTTAATTTCCGGCATGTTTTAATTAATTCAGATACGTTTTGTAAATTATCCCGGACGTCTAAATAATTTTTTGCTGCGTCAATTTCCACCGATTTTACGTGGTCATTTGGTGCCATTCTTGCCAATTGTTCAACGGTGAAAATCCCCAAGTATTTAAGTTCAATTGCCCTAGTTGTTGGAAGTATCCCGGATTCTTCGATTAAAGTTCCGCTTATACCGATTGCTTTTAACCCCGAAATATAATCATCGTAAATTTTTGGGAAAGCTTTTTTTAATTCCATCCAAGAATAATTGTCAACCATCCCCGTTTTAACAAAAGGGGAAATAAAACGTGAAAACACATCCCACTCGCGTGCAAATGTTTTTTTATGCATATCATTTGGGGTGACGGTTTTAATGTCTTTACTTACGCCATCGGAGGTATCAACGTCCAACAAAACGACGCTTTTAAAAATTGGTCGCATTGCCTCTTTTGATTTATCGGGGTCGAACATAAAATACGTATAAAATTTTGCCCTTGGTTTAACTGCCGTATCCCCCGGGCGACCATTATTAAACCCCAGTTTAAAATCAAGATCTGTAACCGTATCCATTTACTTTCCTTTGTTTTGTATATTTATTGATTAATAAAAAAACTTTTGATTTTTGGGTTTGTCATATATAATCTGTTGCAAATATTATCGAGTTATAGGATTAACATGTTTTCAAGTGATAAAATTTTGCATGAAATTATATTTTTGTTATCATTAAGTGATAATAAAATGAACTTATTAAAACTAATGAAGGAATTATATTTATCGGATCGTGCATCAATTGATAATCGCGATGTTTCAATATCTGGCGATATTTTTTACAGTATGCCTCATGGTCCTGTATTAAGTGGATCTCTTAACATGTTATACGACCTAAATAATAACAATTGGGGGGATTTTCTTTTATCTATACCTTCATCATACTATCCAGATATACAATTAAAAAAATATACTGAACCAGTGCTTTTAAGTAAAAAAGACAAAGAATACTTGCAGAATACCTATACACAGTTTAAAAATTATACTCCCAAACAATTGGAAGATTATACACATAACTTACCAGAATGGGTGGATCCAAAAGGTAGCAGTGTCAAAATAAGATTTCAAGATATTGCTTTTGCTCTTGGTAAAAGTGACGAAGAAATTAAAGAAGCAAAAGAAGAATATGAAATATCAAATCAACTTAGATCTTTTGGAATATAATGGATTGGCGTGGTTATTGTTTTTGGGCAAGTGATATTCCAAATCAAGATTCTCAACATTATATTATAATCACATCCAATATGAACGATGATGGGATGTGCTTAGTTGTTGTTATATCATCAATAAAATCCGAAAATGGAAAAGTAAAATATCACGATAAGTCGTGTTTATTAAATGTTGGAGATATCATTGATGATACAGGTAAAAATATTATTATAAAGCCACCCTTGTGTCAAGTATTGGATACATAGTTTATGTTAGAATTAGTTCATATCTTAAAATCTCTTTTAATTTTTATCTTGTGATACCATTCTCTTTTTTACAAACTTCCATTATCACATATCATTACCATAAGTTCTTTTATTTCCTTAGAAATACTCATTTCCTATCTTGTATTCTAATTACTTTTAAATCCCATCTATTTAACTACAGAATCTAACTATAAGTTTTTCTTTCCAAATTAAAATAACTCTTCCAACATATTCACTATACCTTTATATAATTCACTATTGGCATCGATTTTAGAAACTGCTCTTCTTTGTTCCTCAAATATGTCTTTGGATGTTACCTCACCCAATTGCAAAGAGTGCTTTGTTTTTTCCAAAAAATATTCTTTTCCATTTTTATCTTTGTTTAATAAATGTAAAAATTGCGGATTATTGTCTAATTCTGCTAAAAAAATTTCTGGAGTATCACAAGGCAAAAATTTGACATTTTTCTCCCAAAAATCAATAAATCTCTTCTGCGCCTCTAGCAATTCTTCTTTATTGACATTTCCTCTATTCCCTGAAACTTTTATATCAACTTGATTTCCTGTCATTTTCAAAATTATCTCACCTAGCTTCGAATAATCAGATTCCGGAATTTTTGAAACACAAATCTTGCCATTATTTAAGTATTCAGGTTTAATGGTATTGACATATTGATTATAATTTTGTTTTTTATCACCATCTAATATGAATAAGCAATTTTCCAATCCTTGAAATGCCGAACTTGTAATATAACTTTGAATGATATTATCTGCTCCTCCATGGATATATCGCACTTCTATATTTTCTTTTAAATTTTGCCTATTCTCTTTCCTTATGATAAATTCAATGATATACTTTGCCAGCTTATCTTCTACAAATACCATTTTCTTGTCGTGAAATTCATCTCCCAATTCATAAAAAGCGTCCTGATAATCTATATTTTCCAAAATTTTAATTTCATTATTTATCTTAGAAACCAATTTTATTGCTTCTTTCGGAAAATCCTTCACCATCTGAGTGGAGTGTGTTGTAATTACAATTTGGTGATTTTTTCTCAAACATTCTCTCAACAAAAAACATTTTAACTTATAAATCGCGCTAGGGTGCAAAGAAATTTCAGGTTCATCAATTAATAGTAGAGAATTATCAGGAGCATTTAAAATATCATTTACCAGAAGTATAGTTCTCGCTTCTCCTGTTCCTGCAAAAGCTTCTGAATAAATATTTCCATTCTTTTTCATCCATATAGTTTTTGCGGGTTTATTGCCACTACTTTTTGTATAAAAGTTATGAATAACTATTTTAATAGATGAATAAGATTCACCCATTATTTCACTAACTTCCTTACAAACTTCTTCTGGCATCTCAATATTATAATCAACCATCTCTTTATTATATAAATAATATGTTTGGCTATCACTTCCTAATACTTTTGATAGAGCTTTTGACCTACTTCTTATAAAATCCTGTTTACTCTTTTGCGTCTTGGTTTTCTTAAAATCATAGTGATAAAAAAACAAATCATATGCAGATACATATTCCTTGCAATCACAATATACAACATTCTTATTCATACCATCCCAACGAGTATCTGACGAACTCCCTAGATTAGAATACTCACCTTTCGGAAGAATCTCCATGTTATATTTTTTTATAGGTCTTGAGGGCTCCCAATAATCCAATTTTTCTTTTTTATTAACTCGAGTTTTTAATACTTCCACAACTCTTTTCGCCTTTTCAAAATAATAACCATATATCAGGCAATGTTTATCTTCATTTTTATTCTCCTCTTTATCTATCTTATCTACTGATGTTGTAAACCAGTAATCACCAAGGCTTTTCCCTTCTGGAGAACCATATAGTGCTTGAAGTAACGATGTTTTATTCGTTCCATTCTTCCCAACTAAAAGCGTAATTGGAAAATCAAAATTGATTCTGGAGTCTTTTTGTAGAAGCTTATATTTAGGGAATCTTATATATTCAATAAATGGCTTGTATGCTTTTTTGTCATGTTCAAAATTTTTTTTAAGACTATCCAACAACCTAATAAAATCATCCATATTACTTAATCTCCCTTGCAATCAATTGAAAATATCTGCCACTTGCCTCTGCTAATTTTACTGGCACAGCGTTTCCTATTTGCTTTGCCAATTCTCCTCTATTCCCTAAAAAAATATAACTATCATCAAATGACTGTAGTCTTGCCGCTTCCCTTGCACTTAACGCTCTGTCTTGAGTTGGATGACCAAACCTTCCCTTTGAGTATGTCATGCAACCACCTGTAATCGTAACTGAGGGTTTCGATATATCTATAATTCCATATACATCAGTATGACCTTTATTTTTTTTATGGCAATTTAAAATTAACTCTTCTGGTAAAGCACTCCTGTTTCCACCATTTTTTCTTATATATTGAATTCTTCTTATATTATTTTTTGATAATTTGTTAGAAATATGATTATATATTCCTTCTCCAACAAATTCCTCTCCACACTTTAATTCAGGAAGATTCATTATGACTTCAGCTGTAACCCACTTTTTTGTATGTCCTTTCCCTTCTTTCGAGTGCGTTTTTCGGGGTAATTGTATTTTAAAGTTTCTGGCCACTTTCTCTTTTTTAATCCCATGTAAAACAAGCCTTTTCCTTACTTGAGGAACTCCGTAATCTGCCGTATTCAAAACTTCATATGTGATTAAATAGTTCGATTCAATCATATCAAGAAATCTTGTGAAAATCTGTTTATTCTTCTTGCTCGTTATACCTGAGACATTTTCCATCAACAAAAAATCTGGCTTTAATTCCTGTATCAATCTTAAATATTCAAATATTAACTGATTCCTCTCATCATTAACATCTTTTTTCCCTATTGTTGAAAATCCCTGACATGGAGGACAAGCGACCAATAACAATTTATCAGATGACTTCAAACCTATATTGTCAATAATTTCTTTACCACTTATATTTCTAATATCGGCTTCGAATAAAACTACTTCGGGATTATTGTGTCTATATGTCTGTGCAGCCCATTTATCTATTTCAACCGCTGCTGCAACTTTTATTCCCGCTTTTTTCAGACCACTTGTGGTTCCACCAGCCCCACTAAATAAGTCAACTGCTATAATATTCTTCATTTTTTGATAATTGCGCAATGATGTAGTAAACCTATTTTATTACGCAATACCTCCTTCCTTAATCCTTTTTATTACATTAAGCAACATTTAGAAGAGATTTACACAAACACACATCTTATTTTTAAAAATCTATACCAAAACCAAGCTGCCTTTAAAAATCTACCTCTTAGGCAACGCTAAACTTATTTTCCCTTTATCATAAATAATACTATAGATCTTACAGTTTTCATAGTAAATTAGTGGAAGTAATTAAAAAAAAACATTATCAGAAACTTCACACTGATTCTAACACAGTCTATGTAGATTGTCTTCATTCGTTTTATTATAAATTTAATCATCAGAAATTATTATATAATCTTATAATTCTAAAAGAACTATAAGTATCCCTATCAGATCACAAGACCATTGCTCTCAAACCATTGCTTTTCGTCTGTTTTCTTTGCTCAAGTTTTAGACCTATCTTAAATTACATCTTTCATACGATATAATTATGCAACAGAAATCAATGCAAATAAAATTTTAACAAATCAATTTAAACGACTTTATCGCTATATTTGTAAAATAAACCCTGATTTACTTAAAAGGATTCAACAAGGGGCAAAAGAGTCAGTAGAACTTGCAGAATATTTTAAAAAATATTTTGAATACTTTTAAGAAATGGTTAATTTTAAATCGAATGCTTTTAAAATCTTTTGAATTGTTGCAAATTCGGGATTTCTTTCCCTTTTCATAATTTTATATAATCCCGCACGTGTCAATCCGGTTGCTTTGGAAAGTGCGGTAACCCCACCCAAAGATTCGGCAATACTTTGAAGGGCAGATGCGAATAAATCCGCATCGAAATTAACCAATGCAGGGGATAAATGTTTTATAATAATTTTCTTTTCTTCGCTCATCATTACCCAAAACTATTTATTATTTTGTTAACCATCAAAACGTGTTACACCTAATTTTTTTATTACTTCTTTTGTTTTTTTAGTTAACATTTAATTTTAATCCAAACGTTTTAAGTATTTTTTGCATAACGTCAACATTAATTTGACCATTTAATTTTGTTGCTTCTATTAATTCGGATCTTTTAACACCGGCCTCTCTTGCAAATAAAGTAACACCGCCCCGAGCTTTTGCAATATCTTTAATTGTTAAATTTAAAAGCCCTTGTTCTGGCTTATCCTCAAATACTATCTTCAAATATTCTTTGATCGCCTTCTTGCTGGTTAAAAATTTTGATCCATCCCAATTATTTAATTTTAATGCCATTTTTAAATTGCATCGATGTCTAAAACACTACTATCAAATGTAGATTTATCATTATAATTATTTATATAGAAAGGAATTAATTAAAGATGCCATTTACCGCAAAGTAAGTGATAAAAATTATTGAAAAAGACGGAGGGTACAGTTAAAAATATTTTTATCCTGGCAGGATTAAAGGAGAGTATAAATGCAAAATAAAAATAACCGTTACATTGCATTAATAGATATGACAAAGGAAACCCCAGATACTTTATTAAGTGTTGCAATACCTGATTTCCCAAACTGTGTAACCGTTGGTCGCAACTTTGATGATGCTGTACGGATGGCTCATGAAATTATTGAAATTTGGGCAGAAGAATACAAAGAGATGGGGAAAAAATTACCAACCCCTCGAACCTTAGAAGAAATAAAGAAAGACTGGAAGGATTGGGATGAATGGAAAAAAGCAGATTTTGTTGTGACTTATGTTGATCTGTTGAACCTACCAAAAAAGAAAAATTATTTAATATCTTTTGATCCATCAATAATTGCAAAGATTGATCGAGTTACAAAAAACAGATCTGCCTTTTTGGCCGCTGCCGCCGAGAAAATGTTGAAAGGTTAAATGTTCTTTACTACCGTTCCAGTCCGCTTACTTTTTGCAAGTATTCGTACATGGTCCTTTCGATATTTTTAAGTACCTTTAATCGATTCTTTTCATAACTTGTCAGCGCAACGTTTGATGTAAATAATTCCCCCTGGCGGCGTGCCATTACGCGATTAATTTCGGATCGGGTACGGTTAAGCGTACTTTCAACATTTTCAATAATTGTTCGTTTATCTGCATCTGTGCAATCGTATATGTAAGAGTTATCATCAAAATTATTAACCATAACCAAATCCTTTTTTTATTTTTTAAACCTTGTTTTTAAAACAGATTTCCAGTTTATAAAATAAAAAATAAAATTAAAAGGTTTATTTTTTACATTCAAGTTCGTAATCTTTCATAGTTTTCTATGATGTTTACGGCCCTATCACGCCGATCGTAAATTGTTTGTCTGCTGCACGAATAAAGCCTTTGCAAAATTTTAAGAGGACGGCGCCCATAGTATTTCCAAAGCAAACCAAACAAATACAAATCGTCTTTGTCAAATGCGTTTACCCAAGAAAAGCAAACCATTTCGTAAATTTTTACGTCTTCTTTTGTAACGATAATTTTTGGCAAATCAAAAAAACCCCCCGCCTCTAACGCGGCAATTAAATTATATTTCGATTTTGGCCCGGGATTCGGCATCACTTTATCAACGATTATTGCAGTTTTAAAACAATCCTTTACGGTTACGCCGTATCTGTTAATTTCAGCGTGACAATCGAACATCTGTTTTTGAATATTGTGAATGCGATCGTATAAGTAAGCTGTCTTGTCTTTCAGTTCATTTTCAAAAGAATAAAGTGAATCGTGTACATATTAGTCTAACGTTTTAAATTCTTCGGCATTTGTTTTCCAAGCATGCAATAAATCTTTTAAAGAATATCCATTATATGCGGGTGGGTTTTTTGCTTCTTTAATCACATTCTGCAACTCTTCTTTGACGCGGTCCAAATGGAAATCTAACACTTGCCTAACGGTTGCTTTGATTAATTGTGTCAACTCATCTGTTAAAGCTCGGTCAAAGTTTTGTTTCAATACGGTATTTAAATCCTGTTTTCGTACATCGTTTTTATGCAGATGTTTTGGCATGTGTAATTTAAAAGTCTTTTTTAACTTTAATTTGATTCGCCTTGGCAGTTGTAAAAAGAATTTAAATAAACTATTAAAACCACCTGGGAATTTCAGGTTTAAATAAAACATACAAGTAACGGTCCAAAGCAGGCAAAACGCAATTACAGCCCTCTCTAGGAAATCGATGTATAAATTGGATTCGAATTCTGGTCCAACTACCGGTATATCTGTTAAAGCTTGTGTGTTAACATAACTCATAATTACTCTCCTTTCTTTTTTGTTTTTTGTCTTTGTCTTTGTCCTCACGATACCGGGGAACGGTATAAATGATTACGCCCACATCCTACCCCTCCCCAAGCCGGATATTTGATGATCAGAAAGATTGAAAAAAGTTAAGTTCAAAAATTATATTTATGAATAATGAGTAAAAATTGTTATGACTAAAAAAACTCCTGATTATCAGGAGTTTTTATTATTATGATAAAAAATAATAAGTTATTTTTCTGGTTTCCAGGACAATTGGATTTTTCCCTTTTTATCAATATTTGTGATTTCAACAACAATCATATCTCCCATTTTAAATATATCGCCTGGGTGGGATATTTTTTCACCTTTTACCTTACTTATTTCTGATATATGTAACATTCCGTCAAAGTTTGTATTTAAATTAACAAAAACACCAAAATCTTTTATTCCAACAATCTCGCCATGATAAACTTGACCAACTTCTGGATCAGCAAACAGTTGATTGATTTCATATTTTGCTTCTTCGATATCTGCAAGCGTTCCACAAATAGTCAATTCTCCTGTTTGTTTTATATCAATTTTTGTGTTTGTTCTCATTGTTAAATCGCGAATAGTTGTTCCACCGGATCCTATTAAGACTTTTATTTGATCAGTCTTAATTTTCATAGATGTATCAATTTGTGGAGCATATGGAGATAATTCTTTACGAGGGGCTTTTATTGCAGAAGCCATCTTTTTTAAAATGTGAATCCTGCCTGCTTTTGCTTGATCAAGTGCCTTTTCCATTGTATCAAAAGTAATGCTTGTAATTTTTAAATCCATTTGAAGAGATGTTATACCATCTTTTGTACCAGCAACTTTAAAATCCATATCTCCTAAATGATCCTCATCACCCATTATGTCGGATAATATTTTGTAATTATCACCTTCTTTAATTAAGCCCATTGCAATACCAGCGACAGGAGAAGTAACAGGTACCCCAGCATCCATCATTGCAAGGGATGCCCCACAAGTGGTTGCCATTGATGATGATCCGTTTGATTCTGTTATATCACTTATTACACGAATTACGTAAGGGAATTCTTCTTCAGATGGCAAACATGGATGATTTGCACGCCACGCGAGCTTTCCATGGCCAATTTCCCGGCGTCCTGGACTCCCAATTCTTCCGATTTCTCCAACAGAAAATGGAGGAAAATTATAATGCAACATAAATTTTTCATCCCCAGCTCCTGTTATATCATCATATGATTGTCCTTCATCAGTATTTCCAAGGGTAACTGTTACAAGCGCCTGTGTTTCTCCTCTTGTAAACAAAGCAGACCCATGTGTACGAGGTAATACACCAACTTCGCATGTAATTGGGCGTATTTCATCCACTTTTCTTCCATCAATTCTTTTTTTACCATCCAAAATACGGCCACGGACTATTTCAGATTCAATTTGATGTTCTACTTCATTTTTTAAAGATAAAATAGATTTCAACTGTTCTTCATCTTCATTGAATTTTTCATTAATGATTTCATTTATTTTTTCTCGAATTTTTTCGACAGCATTTTGTCGAGCTAACTTGTCTTTTATATTGAAAGCGCTGTTGTAATCATTTAATAATTCTGATTCAATAAATGATTTTAATGTTTTATAATTTGACTCTCTGATTACTTTTTTATTTTTAATTTCTTCGGTGTCATCAGCAAATTGAGCAATATGTTTCTTATTATTTACATCCTCTGCAAATGTTTTAATTTCCTTGATTATATTTTGAAATGATTCCCAACCAAATTTAACAGCACCAAGCATTTCACTTTCAGTTAATTGTTTTGCTTCCGATTCAACCATTAAGACACCTTCTTGTGTACCGCTCACAACCAAATCTAAATTTGTTGTAGAGGGTAGAGCAAGTGAATATTGTCCATTGATAAATCCTACACGCGCAGATGCAACTGGTCCGTTGAATGGAATTCCAGATACTGATAAAGCGGCAGATGTTGCAATAATTGCCAAAATGTCAGGAGGGCAATTCTCATCATAACTGTATGTAGTAACAATTATCTGAACTTCATTTTTATAATCGCTTGGAAACAATGGACGGATACCACGATCAATTAGACGTGAAATTAATGTTTCCCTTGTTGAGGGTTTTGCCTCTCTTTTTACAAATCCACCCGGAATTTTACCAGCAGCAGAAAACTTTTCACTATAATGTACAGATAAAGGAAAAAAATCTTGTTCAACATCAGTTTTTGCTGTTACAACAGTTGCAAGTACAACAGTATTCCCCATTGTTGCAAGTACGGCGCCATTTGCCTGTCTTGCAAGCCTTCCATGTTCCAGCATGACAGTATGCTCCCCATATTTAAATGATCTGCGCGTTATATCAAACATATCATTTTTTTCTTTTCCAAAAACATTTAATATAGACATCTTTTTTTCCTATTTTTTATTTGTTAATCTTTTATATACACAATTACGTAATAGCTTATTTATTGTCATAAACAATAGATGTATGAGAATAAGTAAACTATTTCCTGCAATTATGAATATATCTCAAGCACAGCACAAAGAGTAAAACCTACCCTTTCGGCGTAGAAAATAAATTATACTCTAATGTTAAATGATTTTTAATATTTTCTACATCAATTATTTTTGAATCGTGATTAATACGGGTTCTGAATTCTATTTTATTTTCTTTCAATGTTCTAGGACTTATGATTACTTGATTATAAATACCAATTAAATCAGCATCATTTAATTTTGTTCCTGGACTGCAAACCCTATCATCATAGAGCACATCTATTCCGTAACTCAAGATTTTTTCATAAATTTCGTTTGCTTTCATGACATCTTCTTTTTCATGACACAAAGATATTAAATGTAAATCATATGGAGATATCTCCACTCCCCAATTTAATCCAGACTTATCTGATAGAATTTCAGCAATTGTTCCCATTAACCTTGATGGACCAATTCCATAACATCCCATAAATGGATTTTTTATATCTCCATTTTCATCAAGATAAGTTAAATTAAACGCAGATGAAAAACGTGTTCCCAATTTGAAAATATTTCCAACTTCAACAGCTTTTTTTTGTTCTAAGATATTTTCATCCCCAGGCCTGTAATTTGGAATAATATCTTTTAAAGCCTCAACATCATTTATTATTTCTTTGTTTATTGCTGTTTTAGTTCCTGGTATTATATAGACCGTATCTTCTCCAAACTCTGTAATCGTTTGGAATTCATGAGAATACTTTGAAAACGCTCCACCAGATGCGAATGTCTTATACGTAATATCACCCAATCCTAATCGTTTATATATTTTTTCATAGGCATTTGTCGTAACTTCATAAAATTCATTAAGATCCGATTCAGTTGCATGAAAAGAATACATATCTTTCATTGAAAACTCGCGTCCGCGCATAATCCCAGACTTTGCCCTTGCTTCATTTCTAAACTTATTTTGTATTTGATATACTGCAATTGGAAGATCTTTATACGATTTGATTACTGTTTTTGCGAGAGGTGTTACAATTTCTTCATGGGTTGGATTTAAAACTAAATCGCGTTCTCCGGCACCTTTCAGTTTGAATAACACATCAACTTCGTCATAACGACCCGTTGCGTCCCAGACTTCACGTGGAGCAAGAGCTGGCATTAAAATTTCATTTGCTCCAATTACATCCATTTCTTCACGTACAACATTTTCAATTTTACGCAAAACTTTTAATCCTAATGGAAGATAAGAATAAACCCCAGCCATTAATTGATTAACAAATCCAGCTTTTGTCAACAGTTC
>CAUTVF010000004.1:0-29277 GCA_963541805.1 uncultured Alphaproteobacteria bacterium | reverse complement strand
ACATGTATTTTATGTGGAAGTATTAAACGATATCGGTAACTGCCCGTAAATTACCTTCCCTTGAAATCTGCACAACATGAAGTCTTTCTTTCATTTCATTGAATAACTTACCTCTTTCTAAATTCGGATATGTATGTGTTATACGATCAATAAATCCATTATAAGCCGCAACCGGAGATTCCGCATGAATAGATGCCAAAAAATTATTATGTCCTGTTCCCATTAATTCCCAAATTGCTGCTGCATTTTCTGTAGATATCTCCCCACCAATTATTGTATCAGGAGTCATACGAACAATTAAATCAATAACTTGAGCATATGTAAATGTATTGGATTGTTCAGTTCTTGATAACACTATATGTACATGATTTCTTTGTTTAACAATTAATTCTCTCACATCTTCTACCGTAATTATGCGCAAATCTGTGGATAATTCATTAATTATATTATTTAAAAAAGTCGTCTTCCCTGTTGATGTCGCCCCAGAAATTAATAATGGTTCGCGGTTTTTAATTATTGTCATAAATTTTTCATAAGCATCATCAATTGTTTTCGTTTCTTTTTTATCGATTTTGGCAAGTTTTTTACCAGACTCTAAGCCATAATCTGTAAAATCAAAATTAACACCTGTCCTGTATTTTCTGATAGAGATCGCAATTCCTCCCTGTAAATCATCTGTATTATACATCACATTGCGACCAACAATTCCAGTGAAACGATGCCCTTGTGGTAGAGATGCAAAAACAACTGGAGAACCAAGAGTTGGATCAAATGGTATTTCATAAGTGTTTGCAACAATATATAACAAATCTGTTAAATAATCTTTTGTTAAATCTAAATCCTTTTCAAACACCCATGGGTTTTTCCGTTTTCCTGACAAACGAATACATATTTCCATAGGACGATTAATTGCAATCTCTTCAATGTTTTCCAAATCAAGCCATTTGGAAATATATTTAAATGCAGAAGTCAATACATCAAAAGACATATTGAAATTATATTATATTTTATATTTTCACACAAGCCAACTTTTGATATAATACAACGGTAGTTTTGGTTAAAATATAATGCAAACAATAAAAGACAAGATAAACAAAATCGAAATAGTAACGGCTGGCATCGTTGAATTAATTGATAAAATCAAATTAATACTTCAAGATACAGAAATACCAAACTTATCCCCAGATATAACTAATGAAATATTTTATCACTTGATAAATAATTATAAGTTTTCTCCAGAATTTGCATATGATTTAACAAAACTTTTATGTAACACGGTCTATCAAAAATATGAATTTTTAATTATAGATAATCAAAAAACAAATAACGAGTTAATAACAGAAAAAATTAAAAGAAACTTTGGAACAAATATAAAAATATCGGCACTTGAAAATATTAAGATTGCAATTAAGCAAATTAAAAAAAATGACAATTTAATTTTATGCGAATCAATTAACAATAATATGTCCGATGGGTGGTGGATATATTTACTGGAAACAAACAAAGAAATTTTCACAAAATTGAATCCTGATTTTGAAGAAAATAATCAACAACAAACCCACTATGCAATTGCAAAATTAAATACAAAACAAAATTATGATAGATCATTTATTATTATTGAAACGTCCGCCCCTGTTGGGCAAAACTGGATCAAAACTGTTTTGATAAAACTAAAAATTCCTGTTTACAGAGTTGTTGAATCTGTTGCGACATATAAGAAAAATGTTATTCATTTAATCGAAATTACAGGAAACATTGATGAAAATGATAACCGTATTGGCAAAGAACTAAAAATTAATAATATCAAATTTGAAATACTCAAAAAAATTGGGGGATATTTTCAAAAAATTAACAGTGAAGAAAACAACCAATTATTATTCTTGAAATAGAAATATTTTATCATTTATAATCAAAATATGCGAAGAAACCGGGCATGGCAAGATAGAGTTTTAAACAAATATATTGCAAAAAACTTTTTAAAAGTTTTTCTTAATGTTTTAATGTCCTTATCTGGAATAATCTTTTTAATTGCTTTCATAGAGAAAATCAAAGTCGCTAATCTTGCATCAAAAATTTTATTTTTAAATATATTATATGATTTACCCGGACAGTTAGGACTGTTACTACCATTTAGTGTTCTAATATCAGCAATGATTGTTATATATAAATTAGAAAAAACATCTGAACTAACAATAATAAGAGGTGTTGGTATATCAATTTGGCAGTTTATGTTTCCTCTATTTTTTATAGCTACAATTATTGGAATAATATATACAACTGCAATTAATCCGATATCTGTATATTTAAAGCATATAAACAAAGAATTGGAACGTACATATAAAATATCTAGCACAGAGATTAATTTAAAATATACAAAGCAAGGCCTTTGGTTACGGGAACAATCAAAAAGTTCTGAAGCTTTCATATATGCTGAAGAAATTAAACAGATAGAAAACTATCTTAATGCAAAAAATATAATAATCTTTGAATTGAATAAAAACAAACAATTTACAAAAAGAATAGAATCAAAATATGGAAATATAAGGGATAATTTAATTGAAATGTCAGATGTTACTGTTTTAATTCCAGCAGAAAAAAAACAAACTTTTTCTAATTATCGTTATCCAACACAATTATCATTACAGAAGTTGACAGAAAATTTTGATCTTCCAGAAGCAATATCATTTTGGAATTTACCAAAAATGATTAAGTTTTTTAATTCATCTGGTTTTCCAATAAGAAATTATCAAATAACTTATTATAAATTATTATTTTTACCTCTTTCTTTAATTTCTATGGTAATTTTTGGTGCGATATTTTCTCTGTCTACAAATACAAGAGATGTTAAATCTCCATTGAGAATTTTATCTGGTATGGCTTTGGGATTTATAGTATATTTTTTAAATCAAGTATTTATAACTTTTGGAATGTCTGGAGTATTACCGATCATAGTATCGACAATATCAATACCAATTATAACAATACTTATCAGTACTTTATCATTATTAATAACCGAAGATGGTTAATTGCAGATAGACGGGATAGTACGTGGTCCATTTTTATTGTTATTATAAAGCTCGATACAAGATTTTTCAGTTATCTTTGATCCAAATAGTTTCATCTCTGTTTTATTACTTTTCCAATTTGATGTGAAGGACTTTGCATTATTATTTATATCAATGCAATCAAAGTGTATAGCTTTAGATGTATTACCGCTTACAGGGAAGCCTAAATAACAATTACATACGTAATTTTTAACATCATTTTGCAAAGTTGTTTTAAAAGATTTACATGCATCACCGGAATTTTGTAATGAATTTTTTCTGGAAGCAAGTAATGCACTCACAGAACTTCCAAAAGTATTTTCAAATTTATAAGGATTTGTCATACAAGTACTTTTAAGCTCTGCCTCAATATTTTCACAATATTTTTCAGGTTGGCTTGGTTCAGGCTTCTGAGTTTCTACAACTTCTACTTCTGGTTTTGGCTCTGATTTAACTTCCTCCAATTTTGGGGCGCGAGTTAACGGAGGGGAAGGTAGAGGGAGTATCTGATACTTGTCATTACATTGTTTTTTACAACTATCCATTATGCCAAACACATCTTTTGTATTAGGACCATAATAACTACATTCACACATATTAAGACAGTTGTTTAATTTATCTGGATTCATCAATCCTGTAACTTTATCAAAGTCAATTTTAACACCTTTATTAACAATATATTTAAAGCACCTATCTTTTTCATCTGATGATTTATTCATATTTAAAATAAACCTGCATGTATCGGATAAATTTGTAACCACATTATTATTAAGTGCATCTTTACATAATTCATCATCAGAGATATATGATACAAAATTGGTTTTATTACATTCTTGTACACACATATCAGGATAATTATCATTAAATAACCCTTTGCTACAAAATTCATCTATACATTGTGTTTGCAAATACTCACTTCTATATTTATTTTTGTTTGTCCCTTCATTGTATTTTGCATTTACTTTTGCAACCGCAACACGTCCATAATCAGAACGTAGATAATCGAAACATTTACCTTTTTCATCAGAATTAAAATTATAATCTTTATTAACAGCATCATAAACAGCTTTCAAATTATCATAGTAATTCATGATATTCTTACAACTTTCTTTCCATTTATCATTTTCAACTGGTGGAGTGTTTTTAATAAATCCTGCCAACTTTTGTTCCAGCTCATCTTTAATACTATTACTACTTTTTTCGCATTCATCCGCTTTCCCAGGGCAACAAGAAAGACAATCAGATCCAGCCTCCGCCAGTAAATCAAGTGTTTTTGGAAAATCACTTTGATTAATTGTTTTTGGAGTAGACGATTTACTTTTAATTTCAAGTTCTAATTTGGAAAGTATCTCCCCACGTGTTCCATCAAAAATATTAATAACACACTTTGGATTTGTATACTCCCCTCTTTCAATTTTATTTTTTTCTAGATGCGACCACAAACCAATTCCTCCTGCAGCCAAACCAAAGACCCCACCAAGCACACCTGTTGTAGCCTGTGCAGTTTTATGTTTCTTAATCTGTGTATCTAAGGATCTCTCCTTATCTTCAAGGCTGCTAATTTGTTTATTTAAACTTTTTATTGTTTCAGAACCTGTTGTGTAAACATTTTCAGATTCCTTTGACTCTGCTTCTGCAATTTTTAACTCTGATTTGATGTTTTCACAATCTGGATCATCTTCTGGATTATTTTCTAAATTTGCAATCTTTGCCTTGATCGAATCAATTTCAATCTGAAGACTCTTATTTTCCATTTCAATGCTTTCAAGTGTTTCTCCCAAAACAAATTTAACATTCAAAAACGAACAAAAAAATAAAAAATATGCAACTACTTTCTTAAGAATCATTTTACTAACAGTCCATACTTTCCACAAACTTTTTTACCATCTTGCAAATTTTTTGCAGACATCTTAGTTTTAACCAAATCTGCAATTGCAACACCTAAACCAGCAGTCCCAGCAACAGCCAAAGTAGACGTTGCAACCGTTCCCATAATCATTTTTTTTGCAGTTGCTTCCTTTTCCCCAATCCTTTTTTCTAATTCTGCAATAACATTCTTTTTGTCAGAAATTTCTGCATTTATTTTTGCAACTTTATCTGTTTTTGAAAATGCTTTCACAGAACTAACTTTAGCTTTATATTGTGCAATTGTCATCTGTCGACCATCGACCATGCACTGTCCACTTTTTTTCATTTCTGCCTGTAAGGTATTTAATTCTGCTTTTAATCTGCTTAATTCCGAAGTACGAAAATTACGTACTGACTTTGCTTCATTTAATGCATTTTCATCAACTTTTGGCGCGGATTCAATCGGCTTGTTTTCCATCTTTTGCACAGCAGGTGGAGGAGAAGTCAAGTTCACAACAGTGCCTGCCCTTGAAAAAGATTGTTTAAAATGTTTTGTATATGCACGCGTTTTTGCACTGCCTTTAGCAGGTAGTTTGGCAAAAACTACAGAAAAAGTAAACGACGAAAACAAAAAACAAAATGATAAAAAAATCAATTGCACAAAAAACAAACCTAAATGATATTTAATAAATATTTTATTAAAAATATCTTTATGCATATGAAAAACTACCCCCGCTATATCAAATGATTAAGCACAAAATGCTCGTGTTTAATTATACAATAACAAACTTAATATAGCAACATTCGATAAAATAAAATCTAATTACAATATCAAAAAGCAAAAAAAGGAAGCCACTTCCATTTTTTATTACAACAAGCAATACCAAATTTTTAAATTCATCAAAATCATTATTGCGCTGCAGGAAGTATTGGTGTAATAGGAGTCTCACCAAGAGTAGGATTTGCAATAGTCGCATTCCCCTCAAAAACTAAACTACTACCATTACAATTTATTTTCCCAATATTTTGAGCCTCAGCACGATCTGATCCTTTTGAAAGGCCAGCGTTAATAACTTCATCAAAACTGCTATTAATTGCATCAACAGCACTCTGCAACAATATGGTTGATTTATCATTTTTTATTGTTTTTGATCCCTGATTATAATAAGCCTCTCCATTCATATTATTCCATCTACAACCGCTGATATACTTACCATAATCACTATTACTCCTATCATAATTTGCAAATCCTTTTATGTACACTTCAACCAACATATCACTACAAGACATAACATCTTGTTCCCCATCTTCTTTATTTCTAACAGCCAAATGCTCACCTGGCAGTCCAACTTTTAGATCATCTTTCAAGAAAAACTCTTCATCACCTTGCAATAAAACAGTACCAAGCTGTTTTGCTGAATGAACAGAGTTTAAACACTTTGCTTTATCTATTAAATTATTAATACTTTCCTCTGTTGCCAAACGCCCTCCATCAAACTTTTTATCCATTACACTTTTATCTCCTGCATTTAGTTCACTCAAAGTGTCATGCATATTGTTAAGACCTTTCAGTGTCTTTTTGTTATTAGCAATCGCTGCACTATTCATTCCAATGGAAACAGTGTTCATAGCAGCAGAAGTAAGAGACAACCCACCAGCCACATATGATTGCGTCTTTGCACTATTATTTATTTTTTCAACTGCAGCCTTTGCAGAATTTGCACTTGCCTGAGCGTTTAGAATCTTGCCATCGTACCCTTTAGATTGTTCAGTTAATTGACTTATTTTATCTTTATACGTCCTGTATTCTTCCAACATTGTTGTAATATTTTCCATTAACATACACTCACCGGAATCGTCCACATACGCAAACAAATCAAAAAACACAACACTAATCATCAACAAAGATAAAAGACACTTATTAACCATCACAACTTCCTTAGTAAGTTATTATTTATTTATTAAATTATTCATCAAATACGTTTTCTTTTTTATTTGGTCAGATTGACGGTAAGCATGAATAGAAGTCCCCATAGCAACAGCTGCAGTCAAAGTTGATGCAACAGAAGTTGCAAGAGAAAAAGTAGCAGCACTTTTTACGGATCTTGCAGAAGAACTCAAACCATCAACACCTTTTTTTTCTGATTCATATTGCGCTACTTGTAATTTTTTATTATTTAATGCAGCACGAACATTTTCAAGTGTATCTTTTGCTCCACCACTTCCATTTATTGCATTATTCAAATTCGATTTAATAACCTTTAAATCAGAAATTGCCCAATCAGTTTTACCAAAAAATGCACTCTGACTTAATCCAACCGCCCCAGGAACACCAACCTTTAATACATTAAATAACTCATCTTGGGTTTCAGCCGAAAATCCAGAAACATCAACAACTGAAAAATGGCAAGTACCAGGAGTTGGAGGGGTTGGAACAGGCGGCAAAACTCCACCGCCAGATGAACCATCACAATCTGCAGCATTTTTTGCATAAATTTCATTTTTAAACCACCATGCAGGTCTGTTCCACCAGCGCCTTGCCGTATTTGCGGCAGTTATACAAGCATTACAAAACCCGTTTGCCGAATTTTCTTCTTTACAAACAGGGGCAATTTTTGATGCACAAACACCAGCCAAAGAATCATTAAAACAACCAGGCCAAGACAAATAACGCCCACATAACTCGTAGACATTTCCACCACTCTTTTGTTCAGTAATTGGATTTATAAATGATCCAGTTTTTATATCATCATTTGATTTTTTCGTTAAATCATCAATACACATTCTACAACGTGCATCTCCAAAACCAGGAATATCTATTGGACAGGGATCATTTGTACCCATACCACTATTTACAATCGGAGCAACCCATGACTTTGCCATGTTTAAAGTTCCGACACGATGATTACGCCTTGCCGAAAATGCGTCATGAGATATGCATACAACAAATAGAACAGAAAACGATAATGCCACACATTTAACATTAATATTAAACAGCATATTTCCCAAACTCCTAAATACCTATATTAAAATCTGCCGTTATTATAACACGAAAAAAAGATAATCCAAATTATATTTATATTTTTTTAAGATGCTACTTATTGAAATGCTAATTAAAAAAACATATAATTATTCGGATGCACAAACAAAAATACACATTTGGATCAATTGAAAAAATATTTTATTATGATTGGTCACTGCTTGGGTTAATTGCGGTTTTATGTACAATAGGAATAATTGCATTGTATTCTGCAGGACAATCTGATTGTGTTAACGGGATATGTAAAACATTTGGATCATGGACCCCATGGGCAAAATCCCAATTGTCTAAAATAATTGCTGGTTGGATAATTATGTTAATCTCTGGATTATTTTCTCCCAAATTCTTTGTAAGATTTTCATATATATTGTTCGTCGTATTTTTAATAGTATTATTGATTGTTAGTATAAGCGGATCTATAGGAATGGGAGCGCAAAGATGGATATCAATTGTAGGTTTTAAATTTCAACCATCAGAATTGGCAAAAATCACATTGATCTTATCACTTTCTAGATATTTTGCATCTTACAATATTTCAAAAGTTAACAGTATCCTATACATCTTGCCCCCTATTATCATGGTTTCGCTTTATGTTGTCCCGATATTGTTACAACCTGATTTAGGAACGGCATTGATGTTAATTATATCATCTGGGGTAATTTTTTTCTTATCAGGAATTTCCTGGAAAAAATTTGCAGTAGTATTCTTAATTGCCGGAATATCTGCCCCAATTATCTGGCAATATGGATTACATGATTATCAAAAACGACGCATTGAAGTATTTTTAAATCCAGAAATTGAATCAAGAGGGGCAGGCTATCACATAACTCAATCAAAAATAGCAATGGGAAGCGGAGGAATATTTGGCAAGGGATATTTAAACGGTTCACAGAGTCAATTAAATTTTTTACCAGAAAAGCATACTGATTTTATTTTTACAATAATAGCTGAAGAATTTGGTTTGATCGGATGTACATTTTTGTTAATTATTTATCTTATGATTATATACCGCTGTTTTAAAATATCTTTAATGGTACGTAGTCAATTTTCTAAGCTGTTAGTAATGGGATTGGGAATAAACTTTTTTCTGTATGTTTTTATAAATATGGGAATGACAATCGGATTAATGCCTGTTGTCGGGGTACCTCTTCCATTTATATCCTATGGAGGTACGGCAATGATTGTACTTTTATTCTCATTTGGATTAATACAAAGCGCGTATATCCATAAAGATATTTTAATATCTGGAAAAGGAGTATACGAATAATAAATTAATCTTTTTTGCTTTCATCCATTTTTTGGCGTGATTCATATAAAGCCTGAAAATCAATTGTTGCCATTGCAAATGGTGGAAAACCGGAATCTTGCGTAATACCAGTAATGATTGATCGAACATATGGGAAAATAAGCTCTGGAATTTTAATTAATAAAATCCTCTCCTCTATATCTTTTGGTACTGTTAATTTCGCAATTGCACTGTAAATAACCTCTATTAAAAATATTGTCTTATCTTTTAATTTATTATTTGCCCTAACTTTAAGCGCTACATCGAAAGTATTATCATCCATTTTCTTTGCTTGGATATCAATATTAATCTCAATCGCCGGAACTTCTTCAATTTTTGTAAATAAAATCTGTGGAGTCATTGGACTTTCGAAAGACAAATCTTTTAAATATTGTGCAATTATTACAAAATCCTGCTTTCCCTGAATTGGATTTATATTATTATTTTCCATTGAAAAACCTTTCTTACAAAATCTAAATACTTAATAAATCTAGATAAATACTAATTTTAAAAATAAAAAACGTCAATAATTAATAAAAATTTCCATAGACAATTTTTTTGTGATATAATGTGAGGCGTTTTGGAGAGAATGGGTAAATTATGCAAAAATTATCACATCCACTGGTTTTATGTTTATTTTCTGTTTTAATTTCATCTTGTAGCAGTATTTTTAAAAGTAACTTGCCAGCGGGATTAATGGTTGCGTCAGATATTTGTTCATCACAAAAGCACAGTGATTGCCATTATGACTATGATACATATGAAGATTCATATCAACCACCATTACAAATGAAAGAAGAGGAAAGAGAGTTTAAATTTATCCCAGAAACAAAAGAATTGAATGTTCCTAGCAAAGTAAAAGTTCCACAGGAGAAACAAGAGGCATTTCTAACACAGAGAACAGAAAATATAAAACCAAATTCTATTTCTAAAATAAAACGAAAAAATCAAGATCTTCATAAGACAACGGTTAAAGAACGCTACAAAATAGCAGTCGAAATAAATGATATATCAACTGAAAGAGCAATTGATAAAATTAAAAATTCTAATCAATATGGTAATGCAGCAGAAAATATCAAACAACCATCATACAACATCGACACTTCAACTAAAGATATTGTAAGTATCACAAAACAAGCACAAACATCAACATCTAAAAATTTGCAAAAAAACAAACAGGAAAAACAAAATCAAATATCTAATACAATAGAAGTAAATAAAACGAATGGTAATAAAATCAATCCAGATATTTTAAAAGCAAAAATAAAATCAGATTTCTTTTTAGAAGAAGTTGAATATTCCGATCTTCCTGGATTTACTGCAGATAATATAAAACCTGCTTTTGATGAATTTTTAAAGGCGTGTGTACAATTTACAAAAGACGAAAACAAATGGATCAAAAGTGATCAAATTGCAATTGACCGTCACCATATGTTGGATATTTGTAAGGATGGAGAAAATATCAAAATAGATTTATATAAATATCAAAAAACAGAACAAGATAAAGTCGTGGAGGGTTTTTTTGTTCGTTGGTTTTCTCCTTATAAAGTTTTTTCACATGGAAAGGATACTGGTACATTTACAGGATATTATGAAGCGCATATAAAGGGTTCTACCAAAGCTACATGTGATTATTTGTATCCAATTTATGGACTACCAGATAATCCAGAACATCAAAAATTTACACGAGAAGAAATTAATAACGGCTTACTTCGAGGAAAAGCAAAGATATTATTTTGGGCGAAAAATCCAGTTGACATTTATTTAACGCAAATACAAGGATCTGGTGTTGTTGAGACAGAAGACGGTAATCAATACCGTATAGGCTATGCTGGGAATAATGGTTATCAATTTACCGGTACGGGTGAAACAATTAAAAAGATGGGATTACATCCTGAAAAGGGACTATCAATGACGTCTATTCGTGATTACTTAAACAAAAACCCTGAAATTGCAAAAAAAGTAATGAATGCAAATAAAAGATTTATCTTTTTCAAAGAAAATAAACAAGATGGAGCAATTGGAACATTTGGCACAACACTAACAGCAAAGCAGACAATTGCAGTAGATCAATCGTATATTCCTCTTGGAATGCCTGTTTATATTGATGTAAAAAGCCCAAGTGAGGAACCATTAAACAGAATAACAATTGCTGCCGATACAGGAGCTGCAATAAAAGGTGGAATTCGAGCAGATTTCTTTTTTGGCTTTGGGGAAAGTGCTCTGAAACATGCAGGACGCATGAAGCAGATCGGTAAATATTTTATTTTACTTCCAAAAAATCAAGATAAATTTATGGTTAAATCTGATAATATTCAGTGTTTAAATTGATTTTTATTCTTTCTTTTTTAGACAAATTTAATTATACTTTTTAAGTTGGTTCTGTTGAACAAAGCTAATCCTGTATTAAAAATCAATATTGAGATAAAAATGAACAAAATATTCGCAACAAAATATACAAAGTGGCAATATTTAAAAAAAACAATTAAGCGTATTTTTACTTTTTTAATTGTAGTACTTTCATTGATTATTATTGCGACAAGACAATCAGAAACCGATATTTTTATGAAACTCAAGGGACAGGTAATATATTTAATAAAGCCGGTCGTTTTTGTTATGTATTATACTTTTATAACATTTAATAATGCTTTCAAAATAGTAATAAACGCATTCCATGCAACAGATAAAATAATAGAATTACAAAAACAGATAGATAAACATAAAAATGAATTAAATAAAATAAAATATATTCAATCTGAAAATATTGAATTGCGAAAAAATTTAAATTTTATTCCTACGTATTTTATACAATTTTTGACTACATCGATTGCATATAGCGATGATGGTTTTTTATCACACTCGTTTATAATTGATGCGGGAAAGAATATGGGTATAAAAATATATCAACCAGTGCTTGCGAACGGGATTTATGTTGGCCAAGTATCATTAGTCGGAGATGACTTTGCACGTGTCACACTAATAACTGATAGCCAATCAAAAATTCCAGTAATGATAGAGAGAACTCGCATGCGTGCATTTTTGGTTGGTAATAATACCCCGTATCCAAAATTAATTCACTTTGAATCAAAAGAACCTGTGGTTGTTGGGGACAGGATAGTCACATCTGGATTAGAAAAAAATACGCCTAAAGGTATATTAATTGGAACAATAGTTCAGGATAATATTGAAAATGATATAATTGTTCAGCCAGCCATTTCAAAATCAGATATCGAATTTGTCCAGATATTGAAAAAATTTAAAAATAAAAAATAGTATAGGAAATAAAAATTAGAACGCATTCATCTATATTAAGGTATTTTAATATCTTTCGTTTCGCAAGAAAACTAGAATGGATTAACAGTAAAACTCCAATAGCAATATGTCTATCATTTTTTATATTATCTATTATTGGTATTAATAATCATTTTATCACTCAAAAACCTCCATTGTTTCTTTTACCTTTCTTTTATTGGATGACAAAAAAACCAGAAAATATGGGTTTATTATACGTATTAATAATAGCTTTTATATATGATGTTCTGGACAACAACTTTTTTGGTGTAAACATATTTTTAATAATGATTATGTATTATTTCCTTTTATATCAGAAATTTATCCCTATAAATAGAAGTCGTATGACACACTATATAACATTTGCATTAATTGTAGCATTTTATTATATAATAAAATATATAATATATTCGTATATGTTCAGTACAAAGCCAGATATTGCATACATAATATTTAATTATTCATTAATGTTGGTTTTATATCCAGCTGTTTATTTATTAATGCAAAAAATCGATAAGTATATAAAATGAGAGATGCAGAACAATCAAAAGTATTTACCAGACGATCTGTATTGATTGGTGGGGGACAATTTTTATTATTCTCTGTGTTGTTTTCAAAAATGATATATTTGCAAATAATTGAAGGATCAAAATATAAAAGATTGTCTAATAAGAATTATTTGAAAGTACGCTTAATTCCAGCATCGCGAGGCAAAATATTGGATCGTTTTGGCGTTATACTTGCGGACAATATTGATTCGTATAATATTTTTTTTATTCCGGAAATATCATTTAAAGAAGTAAATAAAGATGATTTTATTACTCAGTTAAAATCAATTTTAAATATCACAGATGATGAAGTTGTAAAAATAAACAAAGCAATTGCGAATAATAAAAAATTTTCTCCTATACTGATTAAAGAAAATTTAACATGGAATGAAATGTCGAAAATTCAATCTAAAAGTTTGAATTTTCCAGGAGTTTTTATTGAGAAAGGCGAACTTCGAATTTATCCAAAAAAAGAATCATGTGCACATATTACAGGTTATGTTGGACGTGTATCACAAAACGATTTAAAACAATCAGATGATCCAATTCTCACAATCCCAAATTTCAGAATTGGAAAATCTGGATTTGAAAAATCATTTGATATCCCTTTGCGTGGAGAAAGAGGTACATTAATAAATGTTGTTAATTCAACAGGGCGTGTGATTGAAACCTTACATGAAAAGTCACAAAAACCAATCGCGGGAAAAGATATTACATTATCAATCGATGATAGATTACAAGAGTATGCAAATCAATTACTGTCACCAAAGTTAAGTGCATCTACTGTAGTTATGGATGTATACACTGGGGAAATTTTATGTTTATCATCATACCCATCATATGATCCTAATTTATTTAATACTGCTCCAGATGAAAAACGATTTTTAAAACTAATAAAAAATAAGTATTACCCATTCATGAACAAAGCAATTGAAGGTTTGTATGCTCCAGGTTCTACATTTAAACCTATTGTATTACTTACTGGTTTGGAACATGGAAATATAACACAAAATACAAGATTCTTATGCAAGGAACATATCGAATATGGAGGACATAGATATCACTGTTGGAAAGCAGAAGGACATGGATGGGTTAATGCAATAAATTCATTAAAATATTCATGTGATATATATTATTATGAGTTGGCTCTTAAAACTGGTATCGATAATATCAGGGATATGGCATACAAATTTGGATTTGAAAATAAAACTGGTATTAATTTATCGAATGAGAAGACAGGACAGGTTCCAGGAAAAGAATGGAAACAGAAATATCAAAATGAAATGTGGTATCATGGCGATTCAATTTTAGCATCAATTGGACAAGGTTTTACCCTTGTAACTCCAATTCAATTGGCAGTTATGACTGCAAGAATTGCAAATGGAGGATATGCAGTTAATCCGACAATTCTAAAAGATAAAAAAGATGATAGGGTATTTAGAAAAGAATCAAATTTAACAACACAAAATATATTATTTCCAAGTATGGGCATAAATCCACATAATCTGGAAATAATACAAAAAGCAATGTATTCTGTTGTTAATGGAGTAGATGCAACAGGAAATAATGCATACTTGACGTATAAAAATCAAAGAATGGCTGGGAAAACAGGTACATCTCAAGTCGCAAGAATTACATTAGAAGAAAGAAAAAAGGGTATTCGTAGACAAGAAGATATTCCATGGACACGTAGGCATCATGGATTATTTGTTGGTTACGCCCCATACAATAATCCAAGATTTGCTATATCAGTTGTAATAGAGCATGGTATAAGCGGAAGTTATGCAGCGCCAATTGCAAGAGACATAATGTTAAAAACATTACAATTGTATTCATAAACTAATTAATTTTTTATTGCAGTTTTTTGGATTTTATTTTAGAATGCAAGACGTTGTGTGTTCACATTAGAAGGTTTTTATGGGTATATTTCAAAAGCTTCTTGATATATTTTCGGCAGATATTGCAATTGATCTTGGTACCGCAAATACTCTTGTATATATAAAAAACGAGGGAGTTGTTTTGAATGAGCCATCCGTTGTTGCGATTTCTGAAGATCGAAATAGGAGAGATATTTTTGCAGTTGGATTAGAAGCAAAACAGATGCTGGGACGTACTCCAATTGGAATTCGTGCAATCCGTCCTTTGCATGATGGGGTTATTGCGGATTTTGAAGTTGCAGAAGAGATGATAAAGTTTTTTATAAAAAAAGTTAATAATAAAAAAAATCTTATATCTCCTTTGGTTGTAATATGTGTGCCATCTGGATCAACTGCTGTCGAAAGACGTGCAATTCAAGAATCTGCTGAGGTTGCAGGGGCAAGACAGGTTTATTTAATTGAAGAACCTATTGCGGCTGCAATTGGAGCGGGACTTCAAATATTTGAACCGACTGGATCAATGATTGTTGATATAGGTGGAGGTACAACGGAAGTTGCAATAATGTCTCTTGGGGATATTGTTTATTCTAGATCTGTAAGAGTTGCGGGGGACAAATTAGACGATGCAGTAATAAATTATATCCGTAGGCACCATAATTTGCTAATTGGGAGCTCATCAGCCGAGCATATTAAAAAAGCTATTGGTTGTGCTTTGCCTGATAGTGTTGATAAACCTTTGACAATGAATATAAAAGGTCGAGATTTGATGAGTGGTGTTCCACGGGAATTAACAATTACTGATACTGAAATTGCAGAGGCTTTGTCAGAACCAGTAAGCACAATAATAGATTCTATAAAAACAGCCTTGGAACATATAGAACCAGAATTGGCAGCAGATATTGTAGACAAGGGTATTGTTTTAACTGGTGGAGGCGCATTGCTTCGCAATTTAGATTATATGATACGTCATACAACGGGATTGCCGGTTTCTATTGCTGATGATCCATTAAAATGTGTTGTCTTAGGAACCGGTTTAGCTTTGGAAGATATTGACAAGCATAAACATATATTTTCAACGATGTATTAAATTCAGCTAGTACCGTTCTCCTTTCATAAAAATAATAATTTATTGCCTATGTTGTTCCAAGCTTAATGTGAAAGGTAGCTATCAGGGTTAGTTTAATTTATACACTTCTTTATAATTAGAAACTAACTATTTTGAATAAATAAGCCTTTATTAATTGAACTAATAAAGGCTTTAAAATAATCAACTACATTCCAAGAGATGGCATAATAGCCAATTCGCAAACATACTTTATAAATTCATCAACAGACATTGTTTTATTTTCAGAATTACCTAGTTCACGAATTGCAACACAGTTATTTGATTGTTCTTTATCTCCAACTGTTACAATTATATTTACTTTAGCAATAGAATGTTCACGAACTTTATATCCAATTTTTTCACTTCGAGAATCAAGCGTAACATTAATTCCAAATGATTTTAATTTTTTCATAATATCATTTGCGTAATCAGTAACAGATTCAGAAATTGTTGCAATCACAACTTGTGCAGGAGATAACCAAAACGGCAAATGTCCCCCATATTGTTCAATTAATATTCCCAAAAATCGTTCAATTGACCCAAATAAAGCCCTATGTATCATAATTGGGCGTTCTTTTTGGTTTGCTTCATTTACGTATGAAATATCAAAGCGTTCTGGTAAATTCATATCAACTTGAACGGTACCACATTGCCATTTACGGCCTAACGCATCTTTTAAATGAAATTCCAATTTTGGCCCATAAAATGCCCCCTCTCCTGGCATTATTGTAAAAGCATATCCATTTTTTGAAAGTGCATTATGTAAAACATTTTCGGATAAATCCCAAATCTCTTCTGTCCCAATTCTTTTTTCTGGACGTGTTGATAAATAAATTTCAACATCATTAAAACCAAAATCTTTATAAATATTTAATATTAATTTAACTGTTGAAATTATTTCATTTTCCAATTGATCAGGTGTTACAAAAATATGTGCATCATCTTGTGTAAATTCACGAAGACGCATTAAACCCATTAAAGATCCACTTGCCTCATATCTGTGCACCCTTCCGAATTCTGCCATTCTAATCGGAAGATCTTTATATGATTTAATACCTTGTTTATATATTAATACTCCACCCGGACAATTCATAGGTTTAACACAAAATACTTTACCATCTTCTGTGGATCCTGAATAATTATGCTCTCCATACTTTTCCCAATGTCCAGAAGTTAACCATAATGATTTATCCATTAATGCCGGGGTTCCAACCTCAATATAACCATTGTTATTTTGCCGCATACGCATATAGTCGATCAATTTACGGTAAATTTTAAATCCCTTATCATGCCAAAAAACAGAACCAGGAGCAAAAATCGGATCAAAGTGGAACAAATCCATATCTTTTCCCAATTTTCTGTGATCATTTTTTTCTGCCATCTCTAACATTTTTAAATATTCATTTAACTCATCAACTGTATTAAATGCAATTCCATAAATACGTGTTAATTGTTCACGATCACTATTTCCACGCCAATAAGCCCCAGCAATTTTATTTATGTGAAATGATCTCTGCATAATTTCTTTTGTATTTTTAACATGTGGGCCACGACATAAATCAATAAAATCGCCCAATTTATAAAAAGATATCGTACCAGTTTCGGGAATATCATTAATTATTTCTATTTTATATTTATTAGCAGAAAATAAATTTAACGCCTCTTCTCTTGATAATTCTACTTTTTCAAAATCCAGATTAGATTCAATAATTTTGTTCATCTCATCTTCAATTTTATTTAAATCTTTTTCTGTAGGTACGCTATTACATGCGGAAAAATCAATATCATAATAAAACCCATTATCAATTGATGGTCCAATTGTAAACAATACTTTATCTCCATACATACGCTTTATCGCATACGCCATAACATGTGCAAGCGAATGCCTTTTTATATTTATATCAAAATTTTCCATAATATTCTCCCATATAATTTTATGTATAATAAAAACTTGCAAATTAAAAAACGAACTAAACGATGCCCCCTTACGGGGTTGTGAATAAAGAATAAATTAAAATTTGTTTTATACTCATATCCTCCACAGTATATAAAATATAAAAGGATTTACAAGATAATAATTAAAAGCCCCTCTTTGAGGGGCTGGAGCTTTTGCAAATAAACTACAAATTATTTTTTTAGAATAATCCTAGCATCCACCGCTTTGATTCCTTTATGATCTATCATCAATGGATTTAAATCCAATTCCTTTAACATTGGGAAATCCATTGCCAACTGAGCAACATTTTCAATAACATTCGTAATTAATGTCAGATTAATAGGTTTCACATCGCGATATCCATTTAATAATTTTGAAATACGTGTTTTATTAATCATGGACATTGCAATATTTTTATCAATTGGGAGTATTTCAATTGCTGAATCTTTGACAACTTCTACACTTGTACCACCACTTCCAAATAAAACAGTTTGTCCAAATACAGAATCTGTCACAACACCAACTAATAATTCATATGGATTATTCATTGATAACATTTCTTGAATTGTAACCCCTTTTATTTTCGCTTTTGGACAATTCTTTCTAACGGTTTTCATCATCTCATCGAAAGCAGACTTTATAGCATCTTTCTTAACATTCAAAGCGACTCCCCCAACATCCGATTTATGGGTAATATCATCTGATAAAATTTTTAATACAACATCTCCTTTAATTGATTTGCTTAGACGCATCGCTTCATCAGATGTTTTTGCAATAAATGTTTTTGTCACAGGAATTTCATACAGTTCGCATACCTGTTTTGCTTCAATTTCTGATAAAATAGTTCTCCCTGATTTCAATACATCATTAAAAATCTTTGCTACTTTTATAGCATTTTTATGCTTCTTTACTTTTCCAACCGTAAAAGGAGGTAGAGTTTTAGATGTTGCAAGCTCTTTTGCCTCTATAATATTCATATATGCATCGACTGCAGATTCTGGACTTTCAAATGATGGAATGCAATTATCATTAAATAATTTTCTCCCCCGTACGACTACATCATTTCCAATCCAAGCAGTCAAAATATTTTGTATACCATAAATTTTTGATGCATCAATAATTTCGGTTGCAATTTCTGTTGGATTCGTATTTGTTGGACAATAAAGCGTTAAAATATTATCAACTTCTTTTGAATCAGATAACACTTTTAAAGCCTCAACATATCGCTTCCCAGGGGCATCTCCCACAATATCTACAGGATTATTATGTGACCATGTATCTGGCAAAACATTATTTAATTTATTAATTGTCGATGAATTTAACTGCTGTATTGAAGTTCCACGCAATCCCATTTGATCCGTTGCCATAACACCGAAACCACCACCATTTGTAAGGATTGCTAAATTCTTGCCTTTAACATGATCTTTGTATTGTAAAATTTTAATTGTATTATATAGGGCATCTAAATTAGAAACTCGAACAATCCCTGCCCGTTTAAAGGCAGATGTATAAGTTGCATCACTTCCTGCAATCGCTCCAGTATGAGATGCCGCTGCTTTTTGTCCAGCTTCGCTACAACCAGACTTAATAACAATAATTGGTTTCTTGCGAGATACTTTATGTGCAACCTCTAAAAAATGAGCTGAGTTTTTGACAGTTTCCATATACATAACAATTGATGCAACATTTTTATCTTCGCCTAAATATTCTATACAGTCTGCAAAATCAACATCCACTTGGTCCCCTATACTGATTATATGGGAAAAGCCTATATTATTTCCTTTTGCCCAATCAATTATTGAACAGGCAACCGCACCAGATTGGGAAACAAGTGCAATATTTCCTTTAATTGCAGAGGAAGCAGAAAAAGATCCATTTACTCCACCATGTGTTGATAAAATTCCAATACAATTTGGACCAATAACACGCATTCCATATTTATCCATATTTTTGCGGACGATATCTAATACCGTTTCAACCTTACCAGATTTATCAGGTTTTGCATTTTCAACAGCAGGAGTATTATTTAACCCTGCAGAAATTATAACAACAGATTTACAACCAATTTTACCAAGATCATTGACAACAACCGGTATTCCAGATGCAGGAATTGCAATTATAGCCAAATCTGGGGCCTTTGGTAATTTACCAACACCTGCATAACACTTACGCCCATACAATTCTGTTTTACGGTGGTGAATTAAAAATATGTCACCTTTAAAATTTTCCTTTAGTACATTTTCCGTTAATGTTTTTCCAACAGATCCATCACGATCATTTGCACCAATTATTGCAATTGATTTTGGATTAAAAAACTTAACCAGATTTTTTGTTGACATTGTACACTCCTTATTTTAGTCATTAAACAAAAACTTAATAAAACATATTTACTTTAAGTCTATTTATAGATTTATTAGATATCTTTTTTTTTATAACATCTCCCTTATCATTGAGTATGATCAAATGTTTTCTGGAAACTGCGATTGAATCTTTGCCTTTATTACATATTTTCCATAACATATCAGGTCTATTACAATGATATAAATAAAATTCCTCCGATAAAAGGTACCACTTAATAGAAGCACTTGCAATTGTTGTAATAACCAAAATCATCACAATGCTATAAAATAATTTCCATTCTGGAAACCTCTGCCAATAAATTCTGGCCCAGATAAAAACTAAAAATAAGAAACAAACAATGTAAATCAAATTACGTACCTTATAAAAATACTTTGTTAAAAATTTTTTCGAACTAATGGATAATAATCCAGAACTTTCATAAGCTTGAATAGGACAAATTGTAACTTTTTTTTGCTTTTTATTTTGTCTAGCAAGGATTTGATTTTCACATGCAGATCTACCCGATGAAATAATTTTTGATATATCATTATGAACCACCAGTAACCTATCTGATTTAACAGATCGCATATCAGCAGATAAATCACACAAATTTATAAGAAATAAGAAACAAAATAAAGAAATTGTTATACCAAGCAACCTTATTTTCATATGCAATATTATAATTGCTTTTCATCTTTTTTCAATGATAATATAAGAAGAGTAGGAATTTTCATGCAAAGTATTTTAGTATTAATTGGGGTGTTTGCAGTCTGTTATGTTACCCTATTATACTTGATAAAAATAAAAAATATTAAAAGTATAAATAATCGTTTTCAGATTGAAATTCCAATACTGGCAATTCTTGTAATTGCAAACGTTCTTTCAAGCGTAAAGTATAATTTTTCTGCACAATCCCCGATTATATTGACACAAAATTTATTAGCATCAATAATTATTCCTGTATATTGCATATATTTGCAATACGATATTAAAGTTACAAAAATAATTAAATTTGTATTTATAATTTTAAGTATTATTTTCTTTTTGAAACTTGTAATTATATCAGGCGTTAGATCGATTATATTTCCAATGATTTATTTAGTATGTGAATTTATTCAATCGAATAATATTAAGAATATTAAAAAGATGAAATTTGATTTTTCAGTATCGTATATCGAAATGTTTAATAAACTATCACCTATGGATAAAACAAAATATAAAGAGATGATAATAAAAGCAGTGACTGTTTTTTTTGCAATTATTGTAATGACAATGATGACTATTAGTAAAATAGGATTTATATACCAAATATTATTTATAACCCTGGTTAGTTTCACATTTATTCGAAATATTAGAACTGGGAAATTTAAAAAAATTTTATTAAAAACAGAAAGCAAAAATTAAATGATTAAAAAAATATTTATAATAACAACAGAGGCATCTGCAGATACTTTAGGAGCAAGGTTATTATCTACTTTTGAAAAAAATAAAAATATTAAATTTTATGGTGTTGGAGGTGAACACTTAAGCAAATGCGTAAATTTTACAAAATTATTCGATATAAAATTATTTTCGATAATGGGATTCATTGAAGTACTGAAAAATATAAGAGCTATCAAAAAAAATATCAATAATATTAAGTTATCAATTTTAAATATCAAACCTGATATGGTACTTACAATTGATGGATCGTCGCTTGCAAAGCATATCGTCAAGTGGATTAAGTCAAATAAAAATCCACAAATTAATAAAATTAAATGTGTTCATTATGTTGCCCCACAAGTTTGGGCATGGGGAGAGAAACGCGCCAAAATATTTGCAAAGATTTTTGATAAAATATTGTGCTTTTTTGATTTTGAAACAAAATATTTTTTAAAATATAACTGTAATATAAAATGCCCTGTTGTCGGATATGCTCATCTTGAGGGTATCAGTGGCAATTCACAAGATTTTTTAAAAAAGTACCCGATTGCTGAAGGAAAACAAATAATTACAATTTTACCAGGTTCAAGAAAAAATGAAGTGCAAAATATTATGTCAACATACAAAGAAGTAATAAGAAAAATTTATAAATCAAATAATAATTCAATATTTTTTTTACCAACAGTTAATTTTTTGAAAGAATATGTTACAAATATCATAAATTCTTGGGATATTTCATATCGTCCACATTTAATTAGTTCTGATACAGATAAATATAATTTATTTTCATCTACTTATCTTGCTATATCCACTTCTGGAACAGTTGTATCAGAATTAAGCTTTTTTAATGTTCCTACAATTGTGAATTATAAATTTAATTATTTGACCGCTCTACTTGCAAAAATCTTTGTTAAAATTAAATTTGCATCTCTTATTAATATTTTAAATAACAAGATGATTCAAATCGAGTTATTGCAGGATAAAGCAAACACTGCGGACATTCTTAATTGCGCTTTGGAAATACTGCAAAACCCAAACAAACATAATACTATGAAAGAGGGTATTAAAAAAGGTATGACAAAATTTATGCTAAAAGATAAGTTAACACCAAGTAAAAAGGCATACAGTGAAATTATGAATTTGTTTGATTAGTATTGTCAACCATAAAAGCTGATAAATTTGCTTCAACTGCAACATTACCATCAACAGTTATTACACCTTGACATTTCATTAATCTTCCTTTGTTCGCAAGAATTTTTACATCAATGTGCAAAACATCACCAGGACCAACTTGACGACGGAATTTCACTTTATCGATTCCAGAAAAAACAAATAACACATTATCATTTTCTAAAAATGGTTTATAAACCATAATACAAGTTTGTGCGATTGCTTCCAACATTAATACCCCTGGCATTATCGGGTTCCCCGGAAAGTGACCTTGAAAACAGGGCTCATTTGCAGTAACACATTTGATGCCTGTACCAGAGGTTTTTGGAATCACATCAATTACTTTATCAACCAGTAAAAATGGATATCTGTGTGGCAAACACTCCATTATATCATTTATACTAAAATGTACTTTTTCGACTGCTTTCATAATATCACCACCAATCTATTTTTTCTTTTCAACCATATGTTTTAACAATATCTCTCGCCTTGCAAAAGTTGTCGCATCAATTGCAGGAGTTCCACGCAATTTTGATGCAGCTTTGTTAACACTTTTAACGACCCCAGACTGTGCCGCAATCTGTGTATAATCTGCAACATTCAAAAAACCAGAAACCCCAGATTGAGCCCCAAATAAAACAAAATTTCCAACACTGGAAGAACCTGCAACACCAGACATTCCTGCAAAAATACAATGTTGGCCAACCTTATTATTGTGTCCAATTTGAACAAGATTATCAATTTTTGTACCAAGTCCAATTACAGTGTCCCCAATCGCCCCACGATCTATACAAGAATTGCAATCAATTTCAACGTAATCTCCCAATATAACACGTCCAATTTGGGGAATACGCATATGTCCAGATGGGCCAGAATGCCAACCGAAACCAGTAGAGCCTATAATTGAGCCCTCACCAACAGAAACATAATTTCCCATAATACAATGTGATATAACAGCGCCCTCTTTGATTATACAATTATCTCCGATTATTGTACCATATTTAATTACTACATTATGCCCAATATAACAATTTTTTCCAATTTTAACATTATCTTCGATCACAGATCCAAAACCAATAAACACAGAAGATTTATCGACAAAATCAACACTCTGTGCAACCTTAGCAGAATCCATAATTCCAGACATTGAATATGAATTGTCACGATAAAAATATTTCTGCAATTTAATAAAATCGCCTCTAGGGTCTTTTGAAATTAAAACTGGAATATTATTTGGCACAATATCTTTATGTTGTTCGCTTATTAAGCATGCCCCTGCTTTAATATGCTTTAACATATCTATGTATTCTGGATGATCTAAATTTTTGCTAATCGCACTTTGAGCAAAAAATACTATATCAGTATCCGTAGAATCATTTAGTCCAGCAACACCAGAAATAGTAATATTTTTATATTTTGAATCACAAAGGATTGCTCCTGTTATCTTCTCAACTGTTTCTAAATTAATTGGATCAGATATATTATAAAAACATTCATCAATCATGATCGAACCTTACTACACATAAATAATTATAGTCAAGAGTAAAGGATATTAAAACTACGGACATTGTTCCAGAGTATTTAATAAATTTATCATATCTCTACCAATACTATTTTTTACAATTTCACCAAGTTCATTTTTATACCTAAATAATATGTTATGTTTTTTGAATAAATCTGTCTTTCCAACTATTGCTTTAAATAATTCAAGATGCCTTGCCAATACTTCGCGATTTTTACAAACACAAGAATCTCTAACATCACGAACGACAACCGATAACTCAACAGAACCTAATAGATTTGCAATATCATTATTATTTATAATCATGCAAATATTTTGTAACTCGTATAAACGTTTATCATCAATCATAAATTTAAAAATATAATCATTATCAACGCCAATATTCTCGAATTTTGTCATTAACCCATAACTGCAACAATGTTTGGATATTGATAATATATCAATATATTTTTTTCTGATCATTAATAGTTCATCCTTTATATCACTTAAATCTTTTGCCGAATTAATACGTTCAACAACGGTATCAATATAAACCTCTTTTATTTTTGAACCTATTGGACTTACAGTAAAGGGAGGCTTTGTAACATCATCTTTTTTGTTTGTAAACCTACTTGCATAGTATGCTTCCATAGACATTGGGTAATCAACAGAATTTATATAAGATCTATCAACACTGTAACTAACAGCATTGGAATATTTTTTAGGATATTTTGAATTAATTGTCGTATTACTAGCCCCTTCCATATTAATTCGTTTTATACCCTCATTTTGTGTATCCTTTTCTTGCCGATATTGAATATCATCATCAATACCCTCTGAAACACATCCAGATAAAACAAGAAAAGTAAATATCGACAAGAAACAAACTAAAGATTCTTTAACAGAATACGAACTCATAAAAAACCCCCATAATTTGAGGGGATTATAATACATTTTCACATTCTTTACTATAAAAAATTAATAAGTTACCTTTTAAACTTATTTGAAATCTTTTTTGAACTAATTTTGGAATCTAACCTATCTATTACCTTATCAGTGATATCAAAATCTGAATTAAGAATTTTTGCATTATTTGCATCCACAATAATATCATATTCATAATATCCGGATACATCATTAATTATATCGTTTAAATAATCTTTTTGAATTTCACTTAACGCTTCGTTATATACCATTTTTGCAGCTTGTAATTTACCAGCTGTATTCTTCTCGTATGTCATTACATCATTACGAAATTCATTGACTTTTCTTGCAAAAGCCTCTGCAGACAGACTACCTTGCTGTTTCTGTAGTCTACTCTCAGTATTTGCAAATTCTTTTCTTTTTCTTTCAACATCCCTCTCAAGATTTTTGATAAAATCTTGATTTTGTCTGTTTAAATCTTTCATAACTTTTGCCTCTACTTGGATTTTGACCATATTTATGAATCCAACACGTGCAGCATTTGTGTTCAAAACTTTTCTTGGTTTAATTATTTGAACTATATTTACTATCAACAATATAGAAAACAAAACAACTGCAGAAACATATATCTTATCTTTATTTTTTAAGTAATTTTTAACCGATTTAAAATTTAATTTCATAACATACTCCTTATAAAAACTTGACCCATTAATATAACAATTTTAAGACAAAAATCAATTAAAATAAAGTACTAATAGAAAATCTGAATCGTTCTAACTCATCATAACTTTTATATTTAATTGGATATCCCCATGTTAACTTAATTGGGCCCATTGGGGAATGCCAAAATATACCAAAACCAGCAGAAGTACGAAATGATTCATCGACAAATCGGTAACGTCTTATTGTAAAATTTAAATATCTAGCATCTTTATCATCCGGAGGTGCAATCCATCCAAAATCGTAAAACAAAAATCCTGAAATGTTATACTCTTTTGAAAAACCAATTGGAAAACTAAATTGTGCATTTCCAAATAAAATAGAGTTACCACCCGCAGAATACGCCCTACTTAACCTAGAACCCGCACCAGCAGTTGCAAATCCACGCAAATTTTCACCACCTAGAAAATATCGATAAACCCTGGATAAAGATTTATCAAATGACTCAATATGCCCCATATTAGCCATTACCCCAAATGTTATCCGATTATCTAAAAAAGTATAATTTGTTTTCATTTCTATATCTGTTTTAAAAAACTTATCACGACTAAAACCTGCAGATAACTCATTACTCAAACTTGCAGAATACTCCCAAACATTATTATTAAAATAATCTGGAGATGAATCCACCCATGATAATGATTGATAAATTTTTGATGTTGGAACAAAACCAGCAGTCACAGAATCCTTAAGAGATGGGGAAATATCAGAATACAAATCCCCTTGTAAACTTATTCCAACAGTCTGATACAATGTTTGTGTCCATGTCCAACCAAGGCGCCCTCCCAATCGGAAACTATCTACATTATATCCATAGTCTTTATTATAATCATATCTAGTATAAGAAATATCAAATCCCGCAGATAAATCATGATCCATAAAATAAGGTTCAGTAAAACTAAACATTATACGTTTTTGAAGATCCGAGCGTGAAATTGTAATACCAACCTTCTGTCCTTTTCCGCGAAAATTATTTTCTTTAATACCAAGTTCTACAACCAAACCATTAAGTGATGACCAACCAAGAGAAGCAAACAATTCACCCGTTGAATTTTCTTCTACTTCTACGTCTAGATTAACTTTATCATGATAATTTGAATCAGGATTCAATTTAAATTTTACATCTTTAAAATATTGAAGTCGTCTTAATTTATATTCAGAGTTTTTAAGAGATAACACATTATAAGCATCCTGCTCTTTTATTTCCATCTCACGTCTGATGACTGTATCAAGTGTTCTAACATTTCCAATTATATTTATATTATTTACATAAACCTTTTTCCCTTGTTTAATTAGAAAAGTAACATCCGCAGTTGAATTATCTTTATTTATTTTCATATCAGGATCTATTTGAATAAAAGCATAACCAAGCTCTCCTAATTTATCGGTAAGTTTTTTAATTGATAAATTAATCAACTCTCCATAACAATAATAACCATTTTTAATAACTAATTCATTATAAAGGGATTCAATATTTATATCTTTGATATCTGATGAAATATTTATTTGACCAATTCTGTATTTTTGCCCTTCTTCAAAATTAAAAACAATATAAAAAGATGATTTATCAATTGATGATCTAACGACAGGAGGCTGAATTTTAAAATCTAAATAAGCATTCTGATTATAAAATTTCTTTAACAATTCTACATCGTATTTAATCATATTCTCATCAAAAATATCAAACTGAGCAAATATTTTCCACCAACTATATTCTTTTGTTCTGATTGCTTTAATTAAATCTGATTTTGAAAAGCTTTCATTTCCAACAAATTTGATTTCTTTTACATATGCTTTTTTCCCCTCTGTTATTTCAAAAACAATGTCAATTTTTCCACTATTTCTAATAATTGTTTTTGGGTTAACCTTTGCAGACAGATATCCAATTGATCGATACATGTCTATTAATTTTGATGCATTCATTTTTAAAGAAGATTTAGAATACATTGATTTTGGCTTTATTGTTAATTCTTTTAATATATTTTCCTTTGAAAGTTCTTTATTACCTTCAAAAAATATTTCGTTGATAACAGCATTTTCAACAACAAAAAAATGTAAAACACCATTTCTATTTTCAACATCTATTTTTGAAAAAATATTCATTTCATATAATTTTTTGACAACACCATCCAAATCTGAGTTGGAAATATTTTGCCCAACTTTAATATCAATTGTAGATTTAATTAATTCAGGATCAAATTTTTTAAGTCCCTCTACAACAACATCTTTAACAACAAACGCATACGCACTTTGTAAACAAACAAAGAAAAAGAAAAATACAAAATAAAATAAATATCTAAACATAAATAAAATTATTTTTTATAATGCTGACTATTAACAATTTTTGAAACATTGACTTTATTTATAATAACACGTTTTATATCGTTATATGTCGCAAGCAACATTAAAGCCAAAACGAAAAGCCATCCAGATGAAAATATAAATGCTTTGATTTTATTTGGAATATCACGTCTGATAATTGTTTCAAATGTATAGATGAATATTTGTCCCCCATCTAAAACAGGAATTGGCATTAAATTCATAATACCTATCACAATACTTAAGTATGCCATCAGATACATAACAGAATAAAATCCATAATTTAGGGCCTTACCCGATATTCCAGCAATTGATATAATTCCACCAATCTCACTTGACGATCTTTGTCCGGATATCATTTGCCTAATATTAATTAAGAATTGATTACTTAATTGAAATGTATGTTTAAAGGCGTAAGTCACACTTTTAAAGAAAGTCATTTTTTTAAAAGCAGTTGAAGCAATGTTTGAATGAATCCCTAATTTATAACTGTTCCCAACTTTCATTGGAGCAAATTTAAAAAATAATATTTTTTCAAGAACAAGCGGTTTTTTTGCACTTTTAACACTACGTTCTACAGCAACCGACATCTTTTTACCAGTTGACAAATTTAAAATATTCACAATATCTGAAAAATCATTAATTTTTTTATTATCAATTTGTATTATGCGATCTCCTATCTGTAAACCTGCACTTTTTGCAACAGAATTTTCAGAAAATCCCCCAACTATATTTTGCGTAATAGGTTTTCCATAAAACAGAAATAAAAAAAATAAAATCGTTATTGTTAAAATAATATTAAATAAAGGTCCCGCAAAGGCAACTGCAATTTTCTGTGCACGATTTTTAAATAAGAAACTATCTTTCTTTTCAGCCTTGGACATACTTTTATATTGCTCATTATATT
>CAUTVF010000003.1:0-30410 GCA_963541805.1 uncultured Alphaproteobacteria bacterium | reverse complement strand
TCCCAAAAAGAATAAATACACTTTAAGAGAAAACAAAGCAATACCTGCAGTCATAAATAGAGCTGTCAAATTTTTTGGAGACAGAGGGGGAGATGGAACAGGGACCGATACAGCGCAGACAAGTGACAACTGCGGAGGAAGTGGAGTTAGAATATCTGCAACAGTTGAGCGAAATGTATACTCAGACACAGGAAGAACAATTGTTTTACCGTCCGGAACAGTTGTATATGGATGTGTTACTCCTCTTTCAGAGGGAGATAAAACGAAGATGTATGAACGTGTGCAAATGACATGGGACAGATTTATAAGACCAGATGGAGCCGAATTTAATTTAGGTAGTGGGGTTTCAACATTTTCTGGAGATGCACAAGGACAAGATGGGGTTCCAGGCAAAAGAGATTTGGGATATATGAAAAGGGTATTACTGGAACCGATTTTATATTCATTATTACCGATTGCGGTTAATATGATTTCGCCATCAACACAAACAATTAAAAATTCATATAGTGAAGCTGCAGGGGCTTTTGGAGGTGTAGAATCAAATACCTACAAAAAAATAGAAAGTTCAGGAGAACTTAGTTCAAAAGAGCAAGCAAAAGCAGAAATAATTGAAAATTGGAGAACTGTTAGTCAAGAAATAATGGGTAACAGTTTAAAAAACTTTCAACCCCCATTTACGATACCAGCAGGGACAAGAATTACTATTTTTGTACAGAAAGATTTAATCCTACGTCTGACAGAAACAAAGGGAGAAATGACTGGACAAGAGAGTGAAAATTAAATTAACTTGAAAATTATTAAATCAGTTACTATATACTGTGTATAATCTATTGTTTAAGGATATAATATGAAGAAAGATAATTTCGATAATAAAGGCTGTGGTTGTAATTCTGAGCATTGTAAATGCAATGGTGCAGATGAGAAAAATAAACACTGTACCAATGAAAATAAAAAATGTAATTGTGAAAAAGATCAAATTAATTCTTTAAAGAAAGAAAACGAACAATTAAACAATGATTTGTTGCGTTCTTTCGCCGATATGGAAAACCTAAAAAAACGCACAGAAATTGATATACAAAACAACAGAAATTATATAACTTCAAATATCATCAAGTCATTTGTAAATGTTGCTGATAATTTAGAACGGGCCGTTAGTACATATGAAAAAAATAAAAATGATGTCGTTGCATTGATTGATGGAATCAAAATGATTAATACAGAGTTTACACGTGTATTAAATAGTTTTGGGGTTGAAAGAATTAAAACAGTTGGAGAAATATTTAATCCTGAATTACATCAAGCAGTATCAATGAAAGCACCAGAAAAAGACAATGATGTAAATAAAATCGCAGAAGAAGTACAGATTGGATATACTTTAGATGGAAAGGTTATAAAACCATCACTAGTTGTCGTTTATAAAAACTAGTTATCGTTTAAGTTTTGCTTGCAAATTACTACTTTCAATTTTGCTGTTTTATAATTATACTTCTAAAATTATCGATTAAAAGGAGCAAGTTATGAGATTCAAATCGGAAGTGTTGCGTGAATTTGAAAAAAGGGGGTTTATCAATCAATGTTCAGACATTGAAGGATTAGATAGTTTATTTGCATCAAAAAATGTTGTTATTTATTTGGGAAGTGATCCTACTGCAGATAGTTTACATATCGGACATTTAGTCCCCGTTATGATGATGCGTCTTGCCCAGAAATATGGACATACCCCAATATTATTAATTGGGGGCGCAACAGCGCATATCGGGGATCCAGACAAAGATGTCGAACGCCCGATGTTATCAACCGATACTATCACCAAGAATACATTAGGTTTGAAAAAATCTTATTCAAAATTTTTAAATTTCAATAATGATCATAACTCTGCAATTTTAGTTGATAATTATACCTGGTTTAAAGATATGAATTATTTAAGCTTCTTACGAGATGTAGGAAGTGTTGTATCAGTAAATAAATTAATTGCACTTGATCGAATTAAAAAACGTTTGGAACAAGATTTGCATCTATCATTTTTAGAATTAAATTATCCTCTGTTTCAAAGTTTTGATTTCCTACATTTGCATGATAAATATGGTTGTCTGGTTCAATTGTGTGGTTCAGATCAATGGGGTAATGCAATTGGTGGAATTGATTTGATTAAAAGAAAAACAGGAAAAGATGCATACGTTTTAACGACTCCCTTATTGACGGCTTCTAATGGGAAAAAGATGGGAAAAAGCGAAGGTAATGCAGTTTGGATTAATGAAGATAAAACATCAAATTGGGATTATTATCAATTTTTCAGAAATATATCAGATGATTTAGTAATAAAGATGTTATATATTTACACTGATTTACCCAATGAGGAAATTATTAAATTATCAAATTTAAAAGGGTATGATTTAAATATTGCAAAAAAAATTTTGGCATTCGAAGCAACAAAAATTTGCCGGGGAATTGATGCTGCAATTCAAGTAGAAAAAAGTGCCATTGATACATTTGAAAATAAAAAAATTGGAGATGATTTACCATTTTTTGCAGTTAAAAATGGGATGAATATACTTGATGTTTTAATTAATTGCAATATCATCAAATCGAAGAGTGAAGGACGCAGACTAATTGAACAAGGTGGTATTAAAATTAATGATGAAAAAATATCATCCACAGATTATATTTTGAATGTGATGAACGACATCATTATATCGATTGGGAAAAAGAAAAAGTTTGTTTTAAAAGTTAAATGATTTTTTAAGGTTTTGCAAATGTGGTTTATTTCTTTACTTGGACAAATAGTAATTTCAATATTCAATCAAATTGCTGATATTTTATTTTTTTTATCAAGGGTCTTGTTAAATGCAATTACCCCACCAATTTTTTTAAAAAAAATAATTAAGCAATTACTATCAATAGGTTTTTATTCAATTCCGATTGTATCATTTACTGCCTTATTTGCAGGTATGGTTTTAGCATTACAAAGTTACTCTGGATTTTCCAGGTTTTCTGCAGAAAGCGCCATTGCATCGGTTGTAGTAATTTCTATTGTTCGGGAACTAGCCCCAGTATTTACAGGGTTGATGGTAGCAGGGCGCATAGGAGCATCAATTTGTGCGGAAATTGGAACTATGAAAGTATCTGAACAAATCGATGCTTTAAAGGTTATGGGTATCAACCCACTAAAATATTTAATTGTACCAAACGTGTTGGCATCTGTAATTGCTCTTCCTTTACTTGTGATACTTGCAGATATAGTTGGTGTTTTTGGTGGTTTTATAGTTGCAACAGGAAAGCTGGAATTTAATCCAATTAATTACATTGAAAAAACTTTTCAATACTTACAAAGCAGTGATATAACGCTTGGAATTACGAAAGCAATTGTATTTGGAATTATTGTTTCAGTTATCGGATCGTATTATGGATATTACACAAAAAATGGGGCTGAAGGCGTTGGAAGATCAACAACAAATGCAGTTGTTATATCATCAATTATGATATTATTTTTTAACTATGTAATAACCGAATTATTTTTTTAAACAGGTTTTAAAATGGCAGATAAGTTTATAATTGAAGCAAATAATGTTTGTAAATCTTTTGGAGATAAACATGTTTTGTATCATTTTAATTTAAAAGTAAAAAAAGGGGAATCATTTGTAATACTTGGTCCATCTGGGGTTGGTAAATCAGTTTGTATAAAAACAATACTTGGTTTAATCAAAGTAGATTCTGGTAGTATACGATTACTAAATAAAGAAATAACATTGATGAGTGAAAGCGGAATGCTGAAACATAATGAAAAATGTTCAATGTTATTTCAAGGCGGAGCTTTATTTGACAGTATGAGTGTAAAGGATAATATTTTATTTGGTTTAGTAAATCGTAAATCAAATTTATCGAAAAAAACTAAAGACACTGTTGCAACAGAATTAATTAAAGCTGTAGGTTTATCTGAAAATATTTTGAACAACAGCATATCTGAATTATCTGGAGGAATGCAAAAACGCGTTGCACTTGCCCGTGCAATTGCAACGAAACCGGAAATAATATTTTTTGATGAACCGACAACAGGATTGGATCCAATTATGACACAAGTAATTAATGAACTAATTATAAAATGTGTAAATGGAATTCATGCAACTGCAGTTACAATCACACACGATATACGAAGCGCAATGAAAATTGCGGATCGAATTGGAATGCTTTACAACGGTAACATAATATGGATTGGTACTCCGGAAGAATTAAAAACAACAGAAAATAAATATGTAAAAGAATTTGTAAAAGGTTCTTTATAGTGGGCAAAACAAAATCTGTATATATATGCCAAAAATGCGGGGTAAGTTACCCCAAGTGGGTTGGTTTGTGTTCATCATGCGGAGAATATAATACAATTGTACAAGAGACATTATCCAGTTCTACGAAAATAAATCCCGGCAATACAATTAATTTAACTAACATACAAGATATCACAGGAGAAGAAATATCATATCGTAAAATTGGAATAACAGAATTTGATCGTGTTTTAGGTGGAGGAATTGTAAAAGGAGCATGTATTTTATTGGGAGGAGATCCTGGAATTGGGAAATCAACGATATTACTGCAAGTTGTTGCAAAATATTCTTCCAATAAAAATAAATGTATTTATATCTCTGGAGAGGAATCCGAATCACAAGTAAAAATACGTGCATCAAGACTTGGTTTATTATCAAAAGAACACAATTTACAAATTGCCGCTTCATCGAATGTTAAAGATATTATAACGACATTAAGTTCGATCCATGACATTAAAATTGTTGTTATTGATTCAATACAAACAATGTTTACTGATGATATATCCGCTTCCCAGGGAACTGTATCACAGGTCAGAACATGTGCTGCAGAATTAATACGATTTGCAAAGGAAAAAGGATTTGCATTATTTCTAATAGGACACGTAACGAAAGAAGGGGCAATTGCGGGACCTCGAATATTGGAACATATGGTTGATACAGTCATGTATTTTGAGGGAGAACGAAATCATCAATTCCGAATACTTAGAACTTTTAAAAATAGATTCGGGGCAACAAATGAAATCGGAATTTTTGAAATGACAGAAAAAGGGCTGATTGAAGTTGAAAACCCATCAGCCTTATTCATCGCAGAGAGACTAGGAAATACTTCAGGATCTGCAATTTTTGCGGGACTTGAAGGGACACGTCCAATATTAATAGAAATACAGGCTTTAGTGTCATCAGCATCTTATGGAAATCCAAAACGTACGGTTATAGGATGGGATACTAACAGATTATCAATGTTACTTGCAGTGTTGGAAACACGCGCAGGAATATCGTTTGCAAACAGCGACGTATATTTAAATATTGCAGGTGGATTTAAAATAACAGAACCTGCTTGTGATGTCGCTGTTGCCGTTGCACTTATTTCTGCAAAAATGAATATACCAATCGCCTCAACTTCTGCATTTTGTGGGGAAATTGGCTTATCCGGAGAAATACGTGCAGTTAATCAGGTAAGTATGCGAATTAAAGAAGCAGATAAGTTAGGATTCACGAATATAATAGTCCCAAAAGTAAAAAAACAAGATTCAAATAATTTAAATATAAATATAAAACAAATTGGAAATATAAAATCTCTTGTTGATATTTTTAATAGGAAAAGTAATTCTTAATCTTATTACGTGTTTCGACTAACCAATCATCCATATATTTTATTTGCTTTTCAATATACTTTATAGATGTACTTCCCAAAGTTTGTTTATTATCTATGCAATTTTTATAATCGAGCGCCTTTTTTATTTCCTCAATTGGAATATTTACCATTTGCTTATAAAAAGCTTCATCCAAATCTTCCAATGCAATGTTATTTTTTACTGCATATGCTACAATTTTTCCAGTTATCTCATGAGCTTCTCTAAAACTAAATCCATGTTTAACCATTAAATCTGCAAGATCAGTTGCATTAATATATCCCTTCTTCATTGAACTAAACATAACATCCGTATTATATGTAATTGACATCAACATATCCGGTAATAATTTTAATACTTTATTTGTATCGACATATGTATCATACATCAGCTTTTTATCACACTGCAAATCTTTGTTATAAGACATTGGCATACCGGATGTAAGGTTTAATATTGAAACCAACCGCCCAGACATTAAAGAAGCTTTACCACGAATCAACTCAAATCCATCTGGATTTTTCTTTTGTGGCATTATCGAACTTCCAGAGGAAAAAGCATCAGACATATTTATAAAATTAAACATTGGAGAATTCCATATTATAAAATCCTCACTTAAAGAACTTAAATGATTGAATATTAATGAGCATACATACAAATAATCACTTACAAAATCTCTGTCACTTACGCTATCCATCGCATTTTCTGAAATAGCAGAAAAACCTAAATCACTAGATACAAAATTCCTATCTATTGGATAATTCGCCCCAGACAATGCCCCACTTCCAAGCGGCAATATATTAAGGTATTCATAATTACCAATCAGCTTACTACAATCTCGTTTCAATTTTACTGCATAATTCATAAAATAAAAACCAAGCGAAATTGGCTGGGCCGCCTGCATATGTGTAAAGCCAGGTAAAAGATCAGAGATATGTTTATTTGCCAAATTAACGAAAGTATCAATAAGTTTTAAAATATCATCGATATGATCACCATATATATGCTTCATCCATATTCGCTCTGCTGTCACGACCTGATCATTTCTGGACCTTCCTGTATGTACGCGTTTACCAAGCACACCAAGTTTTTCAGTTAGTAATCTTTCTATCCACATATGAACATCTTCATCAACCGAGATTGGACAAATCTTACCTGATGAAATTTCTTTTGCTATTTCATCTAAAGCATTTATAACTTTTTTCAATTCATGTTCAGAAAAAATCCCTATTTTAGATAATCCTTTTGCATGAGACTTACTGCCCTCTATATCATAGAGGGCTAAAAATTTATCATCATTTATGGAATAGTTAATTTGCTCAAATAAATCTGTTTGATCTTCGCTAAAACGACCTTTCCACATCTTACCTGTCATTTACTATTCCTCTTTTCCTTGAAAGCTAAATTTATAACCTTTTTGTTTTAGATCCTCATTACCCCTGACTTGCGTACAAACCCTTAATGATAAACTATGAAGATTTATAAATCCTGTTGCATCACCTTGATTATAACCACTTCCCCCATCAAATGTTACAAGAGATTCACTATACAAACTGTAAGGTGATGTAATCCCCATATTCATAACATTTCCTTTATACAGTTTTAAATGAACATCTCCTGTTACCCATTCTTGAGTTTTATCAAAAAAATGCATCTAAACCTTTTTTAAGCGGAGAAAACCATAAACCATCATAAACTAACTCTGCGTATCTTATGACAAAATTTTCTTAAAATGCATAGTTGCTTTATCAAGTGTAATTTTTTCTAAAAGTCTATGCGCCTTATATAAAACAGTTGCAGCAGGAGATTCATAGACCCCTCTGGACTTCATTCCGACAAGCCTATTTTCAACAATATCAATAACACCAACACCATGCAAACCTGCCTTATCATTTAACATTTCAACCAGATCAACTGCATTCATCTGTTTATCATTTACTGCAACAGGGATACCTTGTTTAAATGTTATTTTTATATCTTCTCCCACATCATCTGCTTCAGATAAAGGTTTTATTTTTTTATACATAGATGATTTATGACTATTTGTTGTACTTTCCAAATCATTACCTTCATGACTTATATGCCACAAATTATCATCCATACTATAATTATCTTCTTTCTTTGGTGGAATTGGAATATTATGTGTTTTTGCATATTCCAATAATTCTATCCTAGACTTAAAATTCCAAGTTCTCCATGGAGCTATAACTTTTAAATGAGGAGCCAATGACTTAATTGCTGTTTCAAATCTTACTTGATCATTCCCTTTGCCAGTTGCCCCGTGTGCAATACCCACCGCGTTTTCTTTTATTGCAATATCAACCAAAATTTTTGCAATTAAAGGTCTGGAATATGCGGTACCTAATAAATAATCATCTTCATATACTGCATCTGCTTTTAATCCTTTAAATGCGTAGTCTGTTAAAAACTCCTCTTTAACATTGGCGACATAGACCTTTTCTGCCCCAGTTGATAAAGCTTTCTTTTTTAACGCATCAAAATCCTGTATTTGTCCGACATCAACACAAACTGCTATCACAGAATAATCCAATTCTTCTTTTAACCATGTCAAAATTATTGATGTATCCAGTCCCCCAGAATATGCAAGTACTATTTTTTCTTTACTCATCTCTTTCTCCCTTATTAAGTTAAACTAAGCTTAAACAAAACATGGCTGCCGCCAATCAAATCCACAGATAAAAAACATAGAATCAAAAGACAGAATCCAAAACGCTACAAAAGTACATTTTTTAAATGTGAACTATATGTATATCGTTTCGTCGTCGCATGATGTTAGGTATTTAACATTTTAATAATTATAAGTCAAGCAAAATCCACCCTAAAAAGGGTGGAATAAATAGAGATACATCATAAACAACTATTGTCTTGAATAGAACTCAACAATCAAGTTCGGATTCATCTCAACAGGATATGGAATATCTTCCAATGCAGGAACACGAATAAAAGTTGCAGATAATTTATCATTATTTACGGCGATGTAATCTGGAACATCTCGCTCCGTCAATGACAAAGCCTCAGCAATTATTGTCATATTCTTTGATTTTTCACGAACTGTTATTACATCACCTACACGAACTAAATATGATGGAATATTCACGTGTTTTCCATTTACCAAAACATGTCCATGGTTCACAAATTGACGTGCAGCAAAAACAGTTTTTACAAATTTTGCACGGTAGACAATGGCATCTAACCTTGATTCCAACAATCCAACCAAAGTTTGTGCCGTATCAGTTTTACGCCTTGCCGCTTCAATATAATATTTGTGGAACTGCTTTTCAGAAATATTACCATAATATTTCTTTAATCTTTGCTTTGCCAATAATTGTTTTGCATAATCTGTTTTTCCACCTGGACGCTTTGTTGGACCATGTTGACCAGGTCCATATGAACGTTTATTAACAGGAGATTTTGGACGACCCCATAAATTAATACCCTGCGCCCTATCTGTCTTATATTTCGATTGTAATCTTTTTGTCATGATTTTTCCTTTTTCTAATAAAATCTATTCCAGTGCAACAATAGTCCGGTATTCCAATTAACCAAAAACAGGAAAGCGGCAAGAAACCTTATCTGAAGGAAGGATATAAAACCATCTAATCAGCTCTTTATTCTTGATACACTGAACTTCGTTGAGTATAAGGGAAAATTAACGAAAGTCAACATATTAGCAATAAATATACATTCAAAATAAATGAAATATGATTAACTAGAAACTATACTTTAACCCCAAAAAGAATTCTTGAAAAACAGCATTTTTTACTGTCATGATTGGCAATTGAGCTCCTGTTGCCCCTTCTTTACCACCCTGAACTAAATTCCAATCCAGATTACCACCAATTGTATGTTTGTAACCAAACTCGGCCGTCACCATATCAGATAATGGATACGCAAAACCAGCCAAGAAAGAATATGTAACACGGCTGAACTTATGTTCCTGCGTATTAATTGTCTTACCATCTGTAAAAGAATCTCCAAACAATCCTTTATTAAGTGCTTGATCAGAGCTGTTTAAATTTAGCATTGTCGTATATATCGTATATGCAACCCCAACACCAACAAAAGGCTTTATCTCACTTATATCAATATCATATATTAAATTAAATCCTAAAAATGATTTTGATAACTCGGCATTAAATACACTATCCAACTGGATTGGGTATTTATCCAAACCCGTCAGTGCTGGTGGAGCAGCTGGTAAACTACTTCCACCTTTCAATGCATCAATGTTAACAATTCGCTTTCCTGTAAATAAACCACCGTTACTTGATGATGATGAAGATGTACCAACCTCTAACTCAGCATGGAATCCATCAACCAAAACTGTTTTACCTAAAACTACTGAGAAACCAGGTAATTGGTAATTCATATCTTGAGTTGAAAATTTTTCATTTGATAAATCAATTATTGGACTAACCGCTTCATAACCATTAGGAGCCGATGTTGGAACGGTCGTTAAAATATCACCACACAACCATTTGTCACTTGGATTTGCCCCAACGCAGTAAGTACGATAAAAATCTTTTTTAAAAGATTTACCCTTTAAATTATTCTGTATCGAATTGGTAGACATGGAAGACATATAACCACGAACCCCAACATATACATTATTACTTGATATATTATCATCATCTGAGCGACTATAATGATCAGACCATGTACGCATAGACGCAGATGCAAATGTTGTATACAACAAATACACTAAAGAAAACAGTAATATTGATTGTTTTTTATTACACATAACCCGCCTTAATTAACAATCTGAACCACGCATATGATATCATTTTTTACGTGAAATAAAAAGAAATTTTTATAAATAATTATTTGTGAGTTTTCATATAATTTAGTATGAATACCCTTATTGCACTTGATAAGTTATATACATGATTATTATTTAACCTATCAATATCTATTTGCGTTATTAATTCAGATATTGTTTTACTTTCATTTTTTGCAATATTTTTAAGTTCTAAAATAAACTCTGTTTCCAAAGAAATACTGGTTTTATGGTTTTGTAGTTCAATCGAGTATTTTTTCATTATTCATCATTCCGTTTAATTAGTAATTCATAAAATAATCGCTCAAAAGAAAAACACACATAAATAGGAGAGTTTGTGGTTAAATTTATAATTTCATATAATTTTGAATTATAATTATAGACAATATATAAGTTAAAAAATTGTCCAATAATTAAGTAATCTTTCAAAAACATTATATCACTAAATTGCTTGTTAACAGTTATCAGCGAAGGAAACAAATATATTTTGTATTTTTGATCGATTGTTCCAAATAAACTAATCCCATTAACAGATACACCGTCAGATATATTTTTCAAAAATTCAATGTAGTCATCTGGAATATATATTTTTTTTAAACCAAGCAATGATTGAATGCAAATATCAATATTGTTTTGACTTGCTTCTGCAAACTTCATAATGTCAGGTATAATTGATATAATTTTATGCAAATCAGTAACGGACATTATTATTTACCTTTACTTTGTTTCTTTGCTAAACGCATTAAATTCCTTTGGATTATCATATCATTATTTGATTTTATTCTGTTCTGTTCAATTTGTGATGCAAGTTGTGTTGATTTACCACCCTGAGATGTACCTCCGCCTCCCTTTATCGCACCGATCGCTGGTATGAAGGAGATACCTGGAGGATATGGAGTAAATAAAATCTCAGGAAGTATTTTTAAATCACGATTACTTTTTATATCTTCATTAAACTTATCTATTTGATACGAAATAAAATGAGATATAATGAATTGGAAAGGATTTTTTGCTACAACATACAGATTGTCCGGAGAAATATCCCCACCATATTCCAATGGAATTTTTAACATGATCGATGCATTATGTGGACATACTCCCTTTTCCATTAAGTCAAGATCGGCCGACTTAAATCCAGATTTAATCAATTGATCTGTGCGTTTTACAGCACAAAACTTTAGAAATTGAGAAAAAACAGAATCCATATTAAAATATAAATCCTGAATGTATTTTATATCAAACTTTTGCAAAGTCACATCCGATAAAGGAAGCTCTGGCAAGCCAATTTCGGATAAATATTGTTCCCAATAAATTTTAGTCAATTGCATAAATAACTACACTTTCTTTAATGCAGATATACGTGCTTTTTGTATAAAATACTGCTCCATAGTTTTTGCAAATTCTAAAAATGATGGCAATATTTCATTTGTGGAATTATCTTCTAACACATCATTAAATGTAGATATTGTTTTATAAGGCTTAGATTGCATAACAACATTAATTGAATCATTGGCCCATACTTTTTGCGCGTCATCTAAATTCAAAATGATTGCCTTATCATCCAGCACACAATAACTTTCAATTGTAATATCATGATCTTTTGGCAGAACAGATGCAAGCAAATCATCGATACTTTTACGAATCTCTTTTACCGCAAAAACCGGAGACATAAATCTGTGCATGTGCGAAAACCACAATGGGTGGTTAAGTATTGAATCTTCTGATATTAATTCATTTGTAATTATCTCCCCAACAAATGGCATGCTATAACCGAATAAAATATTTTTATTTGATATGGCAAAAAACAATAAATTAAATCCATCTATCATTTTTACATCAAATGTTTTATACCCTTTGGATTTTAAAACATCATCAAAATAATTTGTATTTGTTTTAACAATTGTAACTTCATCATAATTCATTGATATTATTGGTTCTCGATCTGTTTTATCTTCTTGTACAATGCCAGAAATATTTAAAACAGGCGGAGGAGGTAAATCTGATGATACAGAGTTATCGCGAGTCTTTAAATTATCATTTTGTATCACTAATCCATCAATAGGAATAGCAGGATCAATATTTATTTGTTCATCACTGGAATTTAAAAGAATAGAAACAAAACCAATTATCATAGCTCCAATCACCGATAATAAGGTTAGTAAAAATGAAATATCATCAGTTGCTAAATTAAATATCGTTCTAATATTTAATAATCCAGATAACCCCCACGATGATTTAACCCAATACAAAGCAGGAGTGAGAATAAATATCGCATAAATTAAAAATGTAATATATTTTTTGAGCGTACTAGACATATCTACCTTGATCTACCTGCAATCTTACTGATAAAACTAGCATATGCTTCATACGTATGAACAGATTTTGAAATTGCTTTATACATATTTTTATACTCGTCTAATAAATCTGAAACATTTTGCTTGTCGTCATTACTTAAATTAGTAAACGTCCCGTTCTTTAAATGTCTCTCAATTTTATCCATAAATTCTTCTCTGCTTTCGATACGAGAACTTTTACGTACACACTCTTTTTCTTTTGATGCTCGACCAATTGCAGTAATTTCTTGCTCTATTGTTTTCATATTATCAATTTCATTGGCATAATCTTTATTTATTTTATTTTCCATATCTTTGACATGTTTACTTTCCAAAGGGGTATTATATTTCGCTTTATAATCATGATCTGTCATTTGTTTTCTAAACGATAACAATTCCTTTACTTTTTTATCCTTTTCACCCAACAAAGATGGATCCATTGCTCCCATCATATAAACAGTATTTTTTATATCAGATATTTCCTTCTTATTTTTACAATTCTTTGTTGCCCCTAATAATATTTCGGCAAACTCTTCGCTAAATATATTTACACTTCTTTTAATACAATTTGCTTCAAGTAATTTATAAGCATCATCTGGATTCGTTGTTTGACTTAATTGATTCAAAAGTGATTGATCTATACTTGTACCCTTCCTAAAAATTCCTGTCTTTAAATAAAAATTACTATTTTCTAACAACTCTTTTAATAATTTATTTTGATTAGTTCTAAGTTTCGTATTTTTAATTTTATCTAATTGAGAAATTAAAATATCGTACTGTGTCATAGGGTTATTGTTTTTATCCAGGATAACATTTTCTTTATCATCACGTGCCGGCTCGGTTAAATTAGAACGCAGTGCATCTCGAATATGCTTATTTTCAAACATATCCAAAATGGGCAATGTATAGTTGCCATAATAGTTATTTTGCTCTTTAAGAAAATTAAACACCCCATCTTTTGCATCAAGTACTGCATCTTTTGTTTTGTGTAAACTTATTATTATTGGATCAATCATTAATTTTTCCACAATCGGATTTGTCAAAAACATACTCATTAAATCATCACCTTTAAAATCAAACCCTTTTACTGTGTATTCTCGTATTTTTATTTCTTTTGCTTCTTTTGTTTTCAGCGCTTGTTTATATTTCCCGGATATATCGTACTTTTCACTCTCCTCTATTATCTTTTCTGCAAATACATCTTTGTCTTTAAAAGAATTCAAAGTTATTTGTCCTGTTTTCTTATTAATATCGTATTGATTGCGCCACTCCTGTAATATATTTTTTATATCCAGATACACAGGACTGTTTTTACCATTATTGATAAGTTTAATTATGAAATTGTTAACCGCATTGTCATCATATTTTGAAAATACAGTTGAAAACAGCTCAATAATTTTTAATTTTTGCTCCACTTCATTTTCTTGCATTTTTTTATTGGTATTATTTATAACAACATCAGGACCTATTAAATCTTTATCAGAAAATAAGGCATTAAAAAATTCAGAAATGTTATTATTTATATATTCTAAGTTCGCTAAATTTTGATTATTCGAAGCGATTATTTCACGCAGCTTATCTATACCACCATTAATATAACTAATTTCATTTTTAGAATTTTCATACTTATCTGGATCAGGCTGGCTTGCCTTGCCATTATTTGGATTAAATTCTTCTGAGACTTGTTTTATACCGTCGATGTTTGTCTTTTTAATCCGTTTTATATTGTTAAGAAAATCTGCAAAACCCATAATAAATATTTCACCCTATGATACGATTTTACTACAAAATGAATTTTTAGTCAAATCAACATCAGAATTGTAAGATAACATAACCTTGCCATAAATTGCTATTCTTTGTATAATGGAGAGGCGGTCATAAATTTAAAGATTTCAAAATGTTAAAACAAAAAATTATTTTTTATTCATTGTGTATTTTTTTATTTTCTGTATCCATTTTTTTATTCAAAATAAGATTTGCTATATTATTTATATCAATTGTAACAATTATAATATCTTTGACCATTGCAACAATAAAAATCGGAGTACCGCCATTTAAAGCAATTTATATGGATTTAAGAAACGATATATTGACTTTTTTAAAATTAATAGGAATACAAAATAAAAATAAATGAAGTTTTCTGTAAAAATCTTTAAATCTTTTGTTTTACTATTTTTATTTACTTTGTCAAATAAAGTGCATGCGGTTCCATTTCGCGAATTAAATCGAGATTTAGTTCAAAATTGTATTGGATGTAAATACTACTCTATCTTATATGATGCAATATCTCAAGGAGGATACAGAATTTACACGGGATTATTTGATATATGTATGTTCTTTTTGGCGGTCAGCTTATCTTTTCAATTACTTTCTAAATTATTTAAAATTGTTGTAACCGATGCCATGCAAATGGATCCACATCCAGTTTCAAATCTAGATTTATTTTGGAAAGATATTTTTAAAAAAATGATTCGTATTGTGTTTATAACAACGCTTGTTTTTACATTAGAACCGAAGAATATAATAAAATGGACAATTGATCCAATAGTTAGTGGAGGTATTTCAGTCGCAAGAGAATTTATAAATTATGGTATCAAGCAAATAAATACGAATATTGTTGATAATAAAGATATGATACAAACTATTCAGCCGGAAAATTTTATTCCTAAAATCAATTTAGGTATAATTAAGTTACCAATAAATGTAATAGATAAAAAATTGGAACAGTCACAGTATTGTATTACGAATTTTCAAATAGAAATGGATGCTAAAAAATATGAAGAGATGGATACAAAACAAAATTTAATTCATTCTCTTCCAATACAAACAAAGTTGGATTTAATGTGTCTGATACGAGATATTGGTATACTTTCAAAGCGCTATGCGGGACTGGCAACTTATTATATGCTATATATCTTTAATAAAAATAAGATAGATCAAGTACCAAAAAATGATAAAAATGCAGATAAAATTGTATTAAATATATCGACAAGTAAATCAAGTAATATCTTCGATACAACTTTTAATGAAGAAAATAATGTTATAGATAATATATTGACAGTTTTATTTGTAATATGGCTTTGTGGAATTGGAATAACAATATTTAACCTCGTAAAGTGGTTTATACCAGATCCATTAATTGCGTTCATAGTTGCGATATTTATACCATGTATATTATTAATTTTATATTCCATTTTTGGGGGCGCTGTCATATTTATGACAATTGCATATTACGTTTTATATTTATTGTTTATTTTACTAATTCCATTTTATTTTATACAACCAATGTTTGCAGTGTCTATAATTTTGTTTGCCTTTCCGATAATTGCGATGACTTGGGCCATTGGAGACAGAAGTTATACTGAGAAAGCAATTAATACTATTGTTGGATCATCAATTGGGATTGCCGTACTTTGTATGGTTTTTGTTGTTGCGGTTATGTTAAATGAAGTAACATTTTATACATTATACAACGGAACAATAAGTAATATATCAAATAATAATTCAGATATTACGAGCAGATTACAGATGTTTAATTTTTTAATTATGGCTCTTACGAATTTGTTAAGTATATACTTAATTTCAAATCACTCCAAGATTGCAAAATTATTTGGTGGTAGTACAGATAATGATATATTCAGCTTTTTCAAAAGTTTTATAACAAGTAATTTTAAAAAAATAGTTGATGTTACATCACTATTTGTAAAACAAAAAGATAAAAATGAATAGCTTAAAAAATATTTTTATATTACTGCTTGTTCTTATTTTCCAAACTGGAAATTTGTTCGGAAGTGATCTTAATATTAATTTTAGTAATTCTGCTATAAGCTATTTAAATTCTCTTGGATGGAAAGAAAACAAAGTAAGATCCAATCTACTTAACATCACATTAATCAATATAATGAGTGAAGATGGGAAATTGCTTCGTACAACAGCAACAAAAAAAGATGTTGCATATGCCATATTTAGTTTGATCCAAGTACAGCGCACATATTCAAAATTTCCAATTAGTATCAATAATAACTTTTATGCTTCGTTTCCAGAGAAAAGTTTAATTAGCAATTTTGATAAAAATTTCAAAAACAAGTCACAAGGTATTATTTTCAATAAGGAATCCAGAAATTTTATTTTTGGAAATAATAAAATGTGTATAACCGATACAGAGCAAAACATGAAATTATCAAATCTATTTGCAAATTTTTCGATAATCGACGCTCCCGTTGGAATAATGTTGGATGGTATTGAAAATATGAAAGCAGTAAACATGTTTGGGGAGACTATTGCAGTATTTCATAAAATCAATTCAGATTTAAGAAGTAAAACAAAAAATTATCAAGATAGTTTCATTAAATATCGCGTACAAATTAATCGCAAATTCAAAAATGAAAATATTAATATGAATCCTATTTTTATCTCATTTAATTTAACAAATTGTCAACCAAATGAATTAGCAGATAAAATTGAAAAACTTTCACAGTGTACTACGTGTAAATATTTCTTACAGATCAATAAAATATTTTTTAACGTTGCAGATACGATATACTTATTTTTCTCTAAATACATACTGTCAATAATTGCGATTGTACTTGCTTTTCGCTTTATATATTCATTTGGAAAAGAACATTATATAAATTTAGGAGGTAATAATATTGACTATAAATCAATGTTTTTTACTTTTATCAAAGCAAAGCTGTTTAAAGTGATAATTTTTACTTCTCTTTTGTGGGTTCACCCTGCTTTTATCGTAAAATGGACTGTGGAACCAATAATGTTAATGGGGGTCACATTAAGCAAAGAAATATTAAATGCAAGCGGAAGTGTAAAAAATAAAAAAACGTGCAAAGAAAGCGAATTAATTAAAAATATCTCTGAAGATAACAATGAGAGAAAGGAAAAATTTATAAAAGATAATAATATTTTATTCACACAAACTGAAAAATTAATCGATGGAAATAAAATATTGGATAATACAGGAGATTTAAAATACAGCAAAATAGAACAAGAAAAAATTTTATCAAGTTATACTGCATCAATTTTATGCAATATATATGAGGTTCGAGATTTTCTGGTAAAACATCAAATAATTGGAGAGATACTTGCAACATTCTCTCTTAGAGAATTATGGCTTCCAAGTACTAAAACGACAGGGGGAATAGTACAATCAGTACTCAAAAGTCCAGTTTTTTATATCACAATAGGAATAATTACAACCCCTTGGACGGGAGGGCTTGGATTGCTAGCCGCAATTTTTACCCCCTTACTTGTCGATTATAATCGAACGACAACTCTTCTTAATTTATCATTTTTTGGAATATTCCTTTATATATCTATGATATTATTTAATTTTATATTATTCTTATATTTCATAGACTTATGTGTAAATCTAGCAGTAATTGTTATGAAAATTCCATTGTATTTAATTGTATGGATATTCAAAGATCAAGATATAATCGACTTATCTTTTTCCGAGTTTTTTAGTGGTGTTAAAGGGAATGTGATATCAATTGCTTCTATATCATTTATTATTGCTTTGATGATGACGTTTATGGAATACGTTTATTATAACTTTTTAGAAATACCAGTTGGGGCAATTGATAAAGCATTTGAGTATGGACGCATTGATTTTATTACAAATCCAATCACTAATACAATTGCGACTAGACAATCCAATTTGGATTTTGCATTTTTAGATATTATGTTAATGGTTTTAACGTTCTGGTATATTTCCAGAAATATGGATAAACTACTTGGAATATTGGGTGGAAATTTACCGGGAAACGCGATTGCAAAAGAGACCAAAGATAAACTTAAAAGTTTATATAACAAAGTTGTAGGTGTAACTACAACAGTAATTAATTTAAAAAAACAAAATAATTAATATGTTTCTATATACAGGAATAAAACATAATATCATTAATATGATTCTAATTTGCATCGTTTGTTTTATGAAAACAAATTTATATGCAAAACCTAATGTTAATATTCCAACAGAAACACAAAGTTATCTAAATGATAATGGTATTGATTCTGAAAAAGTTCAATTTTTAATTACAAACTTTGTTCAAAGTAATTATGACATATCTGATATTACGCTAACTCCAGCAATGATCAAAAATGCATTGAACAAAAGTTATCGTTACATTACAAAAAAAGCAGGTTATAAAAATATACTTCAAACAGATTATTTTACAACAAACACTGTAAATACATCGCAAATTGATTTCTGGAATGGATACAATTTAAATGACGAATTACCAATATCTTCTTATTTCAATAAGCATGCAGATAATTGTTTGGTAGAAAAAAATCATAATCCATCCAATTTTTTTAATAAATACAGGGCAGCTTTACAACCAATAGTCTTAATTGATAATAAATTAATTAATGTATTTGGAGAAACTGTCGGCGTCTTAAAAGAGACAGACAATAAAAATTATTCTCTATTTGCAAATGGTAAAAATACCAATTTGTTCTGGAGAACAGATAGTAATTGTCCAAAACCTCAATATTGGAGTTTTTTAAACCCTTGGCAAAACTATGAAAAAGTTTCTGAGACTACAGCATACTTTTGTTATACTTGTAAATTAATCGAGTTCTCTTTTCAAATTGTTACGATTATATCAAATATAATTTTTAAAGAATGGGCGTTTGGCATACTTGCTTTAATGGCTTTACTTGCAGGATTGTATGTCTTACAAGAATATTATAATAACATTGAAAACATCACAAATGAAGGCGGCGCAAAAAAATTATTTATCAAATTAGGAAAAAGAATTTTAATTGTGGCCGCTGCTATATCGTTTTTATTTAATATCAATGGAACAATAATTGCATATGTTTATAAACCGATTACATGGGCAGCAATTGCAATGAGTGATTCCTTTTTATCCTTTAATCGGCAAAAATCAAAATGCGGATATCTTCGACAAAAAGAAATGTTTGATAGAACATCAAATGATGCAGGTTTGAAAAAATTATTGCCAGGATTAACTTATAAAAATAAATCTTTAACAAATCAATCAGATACATCAATTGATTTGTCAAACGATGTTATTTGTTCTTTTTTCAGAATAGAAGAGCAACTAAGAATGTATATTGCATTAAGTGTTGCATCTATGGAATATGGCAGCGGAGGATTAATAAAAAGTATTATATCAATCATTATAATAATTTCTTTTATTGTTATGAATTTATTATGGACACTATATTATATTGAGGTTGTTTTGATGATTGGACTTGCAACCATTGCTATTCCATTTGCCTTACTTGGTTGGGCAGTACCATTCGATTTATCTGGTTGGGCAATTCCACTACCCTATTTTAAAGATTGGAGATTAAAAATATTACAAATATTTAAAAATGGAGCTGTCAAATTAGTAATGATGTCAATTTTAACTTCAATTATTGGATCTTTTATAAGTTATATAATGTTCGGTATAAATTCAGAAGAATTAGAAAAATTGATGCTATCTGATGAATACAATAAAATTATTTTAATGAATATATCTGAATTTACAGGATTTAATTTTCTACAAACCATAATTGGATTAATTATTATTTCATATATCTTAACAAAAATAAAATCATGGGAAAAAGAATAGAATTCATTTATAGGGGGAAGTTCCACTCCAACAAGTGGTCTTACATCTGAATTATCAGGATTATTAAAAAACATTAAAAATAAGGCGTTAAAAGGAATTGAAACAAAAACAATCAGTAAAGTAATTGATAAATGGAAAAAGTAATAAAACATATAACATCATTTGCAAAAGGTTTACTTTTTGAATTTGCAAAGTATTTAATTTTAATACTTGCGATTATTTTTATATTTCGTGATTATACATGGCCGGCCGGCATGACATTTGAACAGTGGTATTTAAAAATCAGTGGATGTGATTTAAATAATATCCAAACCAACACAAAATGCTTAATCACAAATCCGCTTACTTGTTGGCATTGTCAAATATTAGATAATGTTTGGAATATTATGTATTTTTTATCTTATAGACTTTATTACTTTTTTTCAAATATATCTATTGTGGTTATGACGTTTGCTTTTGCATTCTGGTTGTTAATTGAAATGTTTTTTAAAAAATTTGGAACGGGAGATATCAAATTTGATCCACAAGGTTGGTGGAAAACAGTAATTATGAAAGCATTTAAGATTATACTTGCAATTGCTTTAATTTATTCTTTTAAAATTTCAGGTATTATCAAATATGTCGTTAATCCTGCGATATCAAGTTCAACTTTCTTTGCAAGAACCGTAATATCATCAGTCGTTGATATAGATAGATGTGATAAGTTAGTGAAAAATACCGAAGCTCCAAAATTCTTAATTAGTGCAATTAAAGAATACAAAAATAAGAACGATTTTATTAGAGAAATAACGAATAATAATGCAGTCACTGAGTATCAAAGCAATGTCAAAAATGAACTAATTTGCATTATTTGGAATTTTCAAACTATGCTCCTAACCGGCATATCTGCAGGTGCAAATATTGTTCAAATGGATTGGAATATATTTAATAAATTAATCGGTGTTAGCATAATTATAATATTCTTTATGCTTGGATGGCATACACTTATTGAAATATTAGAGGTGGTGATATCAATTGGATTTTTATTATTATTAACACCTTTTACTATTATGTCATGGGCAGTTGGGGGAATGTTTAAAATCAGCAAGTCTTTAGTATCAATTTCTTTTGATACATTAATTGGTATTACGGTTCACATGTTTGTATATTCGTTCAGTTTAAGTGTCTTATACCTTAGTTTGTATTATATGATTGATGTATCATCGATTGGATTTAAAAAAGATGCTTTCACAAATATTGAAACAAATGTCAAAAATCAAGGTGATAAATTACATGATATATTATTTACTGAGGACAGGGATTATATTAATTTCAAAGACAACAATAAACAAGACAAAAAAATTGATAGGATGCCTTTAAAAAAAGCTCGTATTACTTCTCGTTTTGGATACAGATTAGACCCTATTTCAGGAAAAAAATCATTTCATGGAGGAATTGATTTAGCAATGCCAGAAGGGACACCAGTTCCTGCAGCAGCGGACGGAGTAATAGAGTTTAAAAATTGGGATGAAAATAATATTTATGGGAACAAATTAGCAATAAAACATAGTCCTACATATTCAACAGTTTATGCGCATTTAAGCAAATTTTCTGACAAGTTTAATTTGGGATCAAAAGTAAAACAGGGTGAAATTATCGGTTTTGTTGGATCAACTGGAAAATCAACAGGACCGCATTTACATTATGAGATACGACAAAACGGTAAATCTATAAATCCGGAAGCAACGATATCAGGAACAAAAGGCTTTGCAAATATGTTGTTGATATTGATGTTTGGCTTAATAATGTTGAATATATTTGATCTAATTAAAAACATAAAAAATACATTCAGCATTTGGAATATTGGATTTTCAAAATTTATAACTGGAACTTTGTGGACACAGATAAAGAATAAATATAAATCAGTAAACTCATCGATTAAAACAAAGATTATAAAAAAGTAAAATTATGTTAAAAATATTAGTGGCTTTTATATTTGTTTGCTTTTTTGGGGTTTTCTGGAGCATGCCAGAAAATTTCGTATATGCAGATAGTTTAGATGATATTTTAATGAACAATGAAACATTTGAAAATATCAGTGAGTGTTTAGAATGTAAATTAATAAGTCCAATCTTTTTATCAGTATCACAATTTTCATATATTGTATATAGCACATTTCAAACAATATTAATCATATTATTAATCTTTGCTGCAAGTTATTGGTTTTTAATGTTTATGTGGAACAAATTAAAAATCGATGGAGAGAGAATAGATGGATTAGATTTTTTCAAAGATATATTCAAGCAAATGCTTAAAATAAGTATTTCTTTAATTGCAATTTATTCTTCTCCACAATTTTTATTAAAATTCACAGTTGAACCAATGATGGCAGCGTCAAGCTTTGTTACAGAAAAATTTATAAACATATCCAGGCTTGCAACAGGAAATGATAATAAAATTAAATTTTCGGACATAAAATATAATGTAACTGGAGATATTAAAAACAAACAAGCTTTGCCTGATAGCATGAGATCCGATTTGATTAATATTGTCGAAAATTATAGTGCAATATACAAATATGGTATGACATTTGGATTAAATATGTTAAAAGTAACCATACAAGAAGGCTTAACATACGAAGCTTTAATTTTGCTTGTAAAAGTTGGATTAAAAACTGTTATAGAAATAACATTAGAATTTTTTGGGATTCCTGCAGCAGTTACAGAGCGTGTACTTAATTATATTGACAGAATTGCAACTGCATCTCATAGAGTGGTTGGGGTAATATATTTATTGGTTGCAATTATTGGAGCAATGATATTTGCATTATATTTTCTTGTATCACTAAAAATTTTAACAATTATTACAGGATTCATATTAAATATGGGCTTTGCAATAATATTACTTCCATTTGCAATTTTGTCATGGGGAATTAAAGATATGAATATCCAATTTGTCAATAATTTAAATATGATAGGAACCGTTAAAACAATATTTATTGGCTGGATATCGCATCTGGCGATGCTAAGTGTAATTTTAACATTTGGAACATATATTTTGGAATCGTTACTTTCAATCGATACTGTAATTGCAGGGCAAACGATAAGTTTAAAAGAATATATTTTATTGAACAGTAATTATTTTATAACTCCATTAGGAGAGCGTAAAATAATAAATATAATTTGGCAAAATATGGATATCACATTGATATTTATATGTTTTGGTTGGGTCATGTCCTATTTAATCAAAAATGTACCGGTTTACACAAGTTACTTTTTTGAACCTGTTACAAATATTGATTTTTCTAATAAATTGTGGGGAATTATTAAAGGAACGTTTGGAAAAGTTACAAATACAACAATTAATATGACACAAATTATTAATGATGATATCAAAACAATTAAAAGTATTATGAATTCAATGGATGGGAATGAAGTATTTATTAATAATACTCAATTATCTATTATAAAAAATATTAAACAAAATATTCAGAATACTTCCACACTTTTAAAGATGTACTTTAACATGCCAAAAGATATATCCAGAATACATAAATATTCCCACGATTTAGATATACAAAGCACAGCACAGCAAAAAGAAAATTTTCGTAAAATAAATCAATTTATGAGAAGTAAAATAAAAGATATTTCTGATAAAGATAACGAAATAATCAAAGCATATTATAATGATAAAAAGCAAAATAAAATTAAAGAGACATATAATAATTTATCTGATAATGGAAAATTTGTTTTTATCAATAGTCTAAAAAATACTTTGTCTGATAATGATATTGAAAATATGGCAAGAATGATTATTGCAAAACAGGCAGAAATGAAGTTTTCCAAAGACTATACAGGCTCAGCAAAACCAAATACTAATCAATACAAAAAAGATCTTAATAAATTTATAGAACAAGAAATAAAAAAAGGAATTTTTCTTTATAAAGGGGCTATAAATAATATAAGTTCTTCCAAGAAAACCCCAGTTAGTCAAACAGATTTTATTAATGCCTTTTATCAATTAAATTTTGATAAAAATTACCTTTATTATGTAAATAAAAATATAGATAAATGGAATAAACAAAATCCATTTCCAAATCAAAATAAATCATTAAAAAACACCCAAGATTTGCTGAAAATATTTAAAACAATAAATACCTCAACAGAAAGTGATAAATTAATTGATGTAGAATCTGAAATACGCAATATTCCAAAAGCAACCGTATTAAATGAACAAAAAATAATTATTCAAACGATACTTGATAATTTAGATACAGATTATAAAGATCTGCCTGATAAAGAAAAATATTTTGTCAGGTTATTGCGCAAACAAATCAAAGAAATAAGTGGAACTATTGATAATTTAAATGAAGAGTATGATTTAGAGTATGATCCAATAGAAGAGAGAGCAAAATTTTATACAAAATTATTAAATAATCCTGTTGCTAGAAAATTTATCCAATCTGCACATTTAGATCGAATTATTAAACAATTAACAAATCAATTAAGAAATATGGATATTACAGATTACGATAATTTAGATAACGAAATTGATATTGATGATGACGATGAAGAAATTATTTAATAATCGCATCTATTATCGAATTAAAGTATAAAAATCCTTTTTCTGTCATTTTTAAATGATTTTGTTTTTCATTGTATTTTATATATTTACTTAATTTTTTAATATTATTAACATTCAATACATTACTTATAGTCTCAGTAATATACAAACCATATTTTGATCTTAAGTTCGTTAAAATAATTTCTTCTGATTTTTGATTTTTCGTTAATTTTTCAACAACTATTTTATCCCATTTTAAGATACTATTTTTAAACGCTAAGTTATCTATTCGTGATTCTGCCGACGGACCTATACCAATATAATTTTGATTTGTCCAATATGCTAAATTATGTTTACAAATAAATCCTGGCTTTGCAAAATTAGATATTTCATATGGAGCAATTTTATTTTTGCGCATGATTTTTCTGGTTTCTGTAAATAGCTTTGCTTGGATTAAATCGCTTGTCGGTTTCAATTTACCATTCTTTACAAAATCAAAAAATGGTGTGTGTTTTTCAATTGTTAATTGATATAAGGAATAATGAGGTAATTTTAGATCAACTATTTCCTCCAAATTTTTTATCCAAATATCAGGGGTATGATGTGGAATACCATATATAAAATCTGCTGAAATATTACTAAAATATTTATATGCATTTTCAATTGTTTGCAATGCAATCTTTGCTGAATGCAGGCGCCCCAAAAATTTTAATTCATTATCATTTAAAGATTGCACTCCAATTGATATCCTATTTATACCAATACTCTTATAATTTAAAAAATTTTCAGGACTTGACGAAAAAGGGTTTACTTCGATTGAAATTTCCGGATTTACTGTTACTTTCCATTTAGTATAAATATAATTTATTATATTAGATAATAAATCAATTGATGCTAAAGACGGCGTTCCTCCACCAAAAAAAATTGTCTGTACAATTGCATCATTGGAAAAGTTATAATAATAATCCAACTGACTTTTGTACAGATCAAATAATTTTTGATCTTTTGCTGAGTTACTTTCCGTTGTATTAACCAAACTATAAAAATTACAATATGGACAAATACTACTGCAAAATGGATAATGTATATAAATATAAATTGACTTCATATATAGAAGCAAGCTATATTAAAATTGTATTTGAGTCAAAAATAAATTAATAAATTTAAGTAAAAAATGACTGATATTAATTCAAACACTACCCCTACACAACGAATAGATACACATTATCAAGTGTTGGCCAGGAAATACAGATCGAATACATTGGACGATTTAATAGGCCAAGAAAGTTTAGTAACAACTCTTAAAAATGCAATAATAAGTGGACGTATTGCACATGCTTATATTTTCACGGGGATCAGAGGAACTGGTAAAACATCAACTGCCAGAATATTGGCCCGTGCCTTAAATTGTTTGGGGCCAGATGGCAAGAATACATCTCCGACAACTAATCCATGCGGAGTATGTGAAAATTGTATTGCAATAAAAGAAGATCGACACATTGATGTGATCGAGATGGACGCTGCTTCAAATACTGGGGTCGATGATATGCGAGAATTAATCGAAGGGGCGCAATATAAACCAACAAATGCCAGATATAAGGTATATATAATTGATGAAGTTCATATGTTAAGTAAAAATGCCTTCAATGCTTTACTTAAAACTTTAGAAGAGCCTCCAGAATATGTAAAGTTTATATTTGCAACAACTGATATTCGAAAAGTACCTATGACGATTTTATCACGTTGTCAACGTTTTGAGTTATCTAGAGTGGATGTAAGAACATTACAAACACATTTTAAAAAGATTGCAGAAAATGAAAAAATAAATATATCAGATGAGGCATTAAGTATCATTGCAAAAGGAGCTGGTGGATCGGTACGTGATGGATTAAGTATTCTTGATCAAGTTTTTGCAAATGCAGATAAAAATGGGACTGTTTCAACAGATGCAGTTTACAAAATAATGGGGTTTGCCGATAAAGAAAAGATTTTAACTATTTTCAATAGTTTGATGGATGGAAATACAAAAGATGTTTTCCTGAATTTTAAGCGATTATGCAACAATGGAGAAAATCCGATCCATTTGTTGAAAGATTTAATGGAAATAGTACATTACTTTGTTATTGCAAAAATTGCTCCAGATTTTCTAGATGATTTGCCAGTATCACCGAATGAAATTGATTTTATCAAAAGTAATTCTAACAAGTTAAATATTGATGTATTAAATTACGTATGGCAGTTACTGGTAAACGGATTTAAAGATATCTCAATTACAGATGACATCGAAACATATGTTCAAATGTTGTTAATAAAAATCGCTTATGCAACAATGGAATTGCCAGATCTGAAAAATGCTATAACCAAAATTCAAAATCTTCAACAGGCTAATATAGCAAAACCAAGCCCGGCTCAATTACAAAATATTTCAGATAAAAATGAGGCAGAGCAAAATAAAGACCAGGTTAAAGAACAAAATAAAGTAGAAGTGATGGATACAAACAAAACGGCAGAAATTGTAAAACAGAGTGGGAATGATATTTTGAAAACAATTATGGAAAAATTTCCAACGGCTGACATAAAATTATAAAGGATGTGAAGATGTTTGATATAAAAAATTTGATGCAACAAGCAAAAGATATGCAAGAAAATGTTAAAAAAGCACAAGCTGAATTGAAAAACATGACCTTTACCGGAGATGTATCAAATGGTACCTTACAGATTACGATCAATGGAGTAAAAGAAGTTGTATCCGTCAAAATGAAAGAAGAAATTAAAAATGAGGATACACAAGTATTAGAAGATTTAATCATGGCAACTTTTAATGATGCGTTAAATAAATGTTCTAAAACTTCAAAAGAAAAAATATCTAATGTAACCGGTAATTTGGGAATGAATCTTCCAGATGAATTAATATAAGGTTATTTGATCGTGGATATAAAATTTATTAGAAATTTTTCTATAATTGCACATATCGATCATGGAAAATCAACACTAGCTGATCGTTTAATTGAGCGCTGTGGAAATATTACTGCCAGAGAGATGAAAGAACAGTTGCTTGACAGTATGGATTTAGAGCGAGAAAAAGGTATAACAATTAAAGCTCAAACCACTAGGCTAACATATAAAGCACAAAATGGACAAATTTATCAATTAAATTTGATCGATACACCGGGGCATGTTGATTTTACTTATGAAGTGTCCAGGTCTCTTGCAGCAGTAGAAGGATCTCTTTTAGTTGTTGATGCAACACAAGGGGTTGAAGCACAGACACTGGCAAATACATATATGGCAATTGATGCAAATCATGAAATTATACCGATTTTAAATAAAATCGATTTAATCAGCGCAAAACCCGAAGATGTAAAAAAACAAATTGAGGATGTAATAGGATTAAGCACAGATAATACTGTTTTAATTTCTGCAAAAAATGGTATTGGAATTGATTCCGTTCTTGAAGCAATTGTTAAGTATGTTCCAGCTCCAGTCGGGGATAATGATGCCCAGCTTCAAGCATTATTAGTTGATGGATGGTACGATGTTTACCTTGGAATAATTGTATTAGTCAGAATCAAAAATGGTACATTAAAACAAGGTGACACAATTAAAATGATGTCCACTGGGACAACCTATAAAATTGAAAAACTTGGTTTTTTTTCGCCTAAAATGCAAAATTGCGATACCTTATTTTCGGGGGAGGTTGGATTTATAATAACAGGTATGAAAAATTTATCTGAATGTAAAATTGGGGATACAATTACACATGAAAAAAATCCATGTTTAACCGCACTCCCTGGATTTAAGCAATCAGTACCTGTTGTTTTTTCATCAATATTTCCGGTTGATGCATCCGATTACCCGCTTTTACAAGAGGCAATTGCAAAATTATCATTAAACGATTCTTCATTTGTTTTTGAAAAAGAATTATCTTCTGCTCTTGGTTTTGGATTTCGATGTGGTTTTTTAGGATTACTACACATGGAAATTATTCAAGAACGTCTTTCAAGAGAATTCGATCTTGATTTAATTAATACTGCCCCATCTGTTAATTATAAAGTACACACAAATACAGGAGAAATCATTGATATGCACAATCCTGCAGATCTTCCAAATCTTTCAACAATTAAACTTATTGAAGAACCGTGGATTAAAGCAACAATTTTAACACCTGATCAATATCTTGGCGGAATATTGGCATTGTGTACAGAAAAACGAGGAATTCAATTAGATTTAACATATATTTCTGATCGGGCAATGGTTGTCTATAAAATTCCATTAAATGAAGTTGTGTTCGACTTTTATGACAGAATTAAATCGATTTCTCAAGGGTATGCATCATTTGATTATGAGCTTGCAGAATATCAAGAAAGTGATCTTGTTTGTGTTTCAATACTGGTAAATGATGAGCCAGTTGATGCTTTATCATTCATGTGTCACAAAAGCACGGCAGAAAATCGGGGACGGGCAATTTGCACAAAACTAAAAGATTTAATTCCACGTCATATGTTTAAAATTCCAATTCAGGCCGCAATCGGTGGGAAAATAATTGCACGAGAAACAATACAAGCATTTCGAAAAGATGTAACCGCCAAATGTTATGGCGGAGATATAACAAGAAAACGAAAATTACTTGAAAAGCAAAAGAAAGGTAAAAAGAAAATGCGCTTGTTTGGAAACGTGGAAATTCCACAAAAGGCCTTTATCGAAGCGTTAAAAGTAGATTTAAAAAAGAATTAAAGATACTTTATGCCAATCATTCCTAAATGACATTTAGATTTTTTACAAACAAACCATTAGTTTTTAACTAACTAATTTACTGAACAAATTTTAATAACTTAATTTGCTTTACACAATGAAAACCTCGTCATGAATAAAAATACGAAAAGTTACAGATTTGATTGTGATTTGGTTGAGGGGGAAGGATTTGAACCAACGACCTTCAGGTTATGAGCCTGACGAGCTACCAGACTGCTCTACCCCTCAATTGAACGGTTCCTGCATTTTATATTAATAAAAAGAAGATTCAAGTATAAAATTAACAAAAATGATAAACATCTAAAATGGTGGGTGTTGAGGGGCTCGAACCCTCGACCTACTGATTAAGAGTCAGTTGCTCTACCAACTGAGCTAAACACCCAATCGTTCAGAGTGTAAATATATTTAATATAATATGCAATTACTTTTTATATAATACTTTTATTTCAAATAGTATATTATATACTCGTTCAAGACAAAGGATTAAAAGTTGGGATAAGATAATGATTGATATAGAACAAGTAAAAAACGAAGTTACTAAATTGTTGGCGACAGATAAATCGGGACATGACGATGAGCATGCATTTAGAGTTTATAGTATAGCATTAAAATTAAATACAGAAGAAAAAGCGGACAGTGAAATAGTATCTTTGGCAGCTTTACTCCACGATTGTGATGATTATAAGTTATTTGGGCAAGCAAATTCCGAAAATTTAGTA
>CAUTVF010000002.1:0-36800 GCA_963541805.1 uncultured Alphaproteobacteria bacterium | reverse complement strand
GATTCAAAAATCTTTGAGAGATTGTAATATTGCAAATAGTGATGTAAGTCTAATAGTAACGGGTCTTTCAATTGCTCAAATTCAAAATTCAGGATATTTTCAAAACGCAATTGAGTCATATACTGTAAATGGAAATGAATTTAAAAATAATATAATTGTTTTACCTCAAGGAGCAGGAGCAAAATTAGCTGTCGACAAATATGGAAATAAATTTCCAAATCAGCAAACAGAATTTCTTGGATCAAGCTCTTTTGTTGTTTGTGATATTGGATTTAATACAATTGATTTGTTGCTTGTAAATGATGGACTAACGGATCCAAACTTATTTCAAGGTATTGAACATTCTGGAATTATGAAAATCGCAACTGATGTTGCAAAATTAATAAAAGAAAAACACAATAAAAATCTAAGTTTGCAAGAAGCAAAAGAAGTTTTAAATACCGGTATTTATAAACTTCGAGGATCTAAAACTGATTATACTGCCGAAATTAAAGAAATTAAAGCAAATTATTTAAAAGAAATTTTAAAAATAATTAACGAAAAATATGGTAATATTATTGATAAAATAGATTTCTTAATTATCTTAGGTGGCGGAAGTTATCTATTTGCCAATAGTGATGACGGATTTATTCGCGTTGTTCATAATAATTCCGAATTCTATAATGCAATTGGTGAATATTTGTATGGTATTAAAAAAGTTAATTCAAAATAATAATTAAAGATTGGAGATTTTAAATGAAGGCACTTGTAATTTTTAGCGGAGGACTCGATTCAACTACTGCGGTATATTGGGCACTTAAGAAATATAAAAATGTCGAAACACTTAGTTTTATATATGGATCAAAACACAATGAAATTGAACATAGTTATGCATTAAAAACTTGTGAAAAATTAGGAATTAAAAATACTTGTATTAATTTAGATTTTATTCACGATTATTTTAAATCAGATTTGTTAAAGGATCAAGGTGAAATTCCTGAGGGACATTATGCCGCAGAAAATATGAAATCGACAGTTGTTCCATTTAGAAATGGAATTATGATTTCAATTGCAGCAGGTTTTGCGGAGAGCAAAGATTGCGATGTAATTATATTGGGGAATCACAGCGGTGATCATTTTTGTTATCCAGATACAACGCGCGAATTCATTTCAAGTATGAAAAAAGCAATAAAAGTTGGAACAAATAAACATATCAAAGTAGCCAGCCCATTTTGTAATATTAATAAAACTGATATTGTTAGACTTGGATCTAAATTAAAAGTGGATTATTCATTGACATATAGCTGCTATAAAGGCGGTGATTTTCATTGCGGAAAATGCGGAACTTGCGTCGAGCGCAAAGAAGCATTTAGAGATTCCGGAATTCCAGACCCTACAATTTATGATGCTTAATTTGGAGTCAAAATGAAAATATTTTTAACCGGCGCTCACGGAACCGGAAAATCAACAGTTAATTATGAATTAATTAAATTAAAACAATTTGAATCATATGTGCAAATGGACTCTGTAACGAGTAAATTTGCAAAATCAGAATCTGATTTCAAGGATCCTTCAAAATTAAAAAAATTTCAAACAGAATTTAGTTTATATTGTTTTCAAAAATATATTTCGGATATTGATTTAATTAGTAGCAGAAGTTTTTCTGATATATATGCATATTCAAAATATCAATATATGAAATACGGAGATACTCGTTATAAATTAATATCTAATTTATCAATTGATTTATGTAGTGATTTAAAGGATTTTAAAATGATTTACTTCCCAATTATGTTTAATTTAGAATCTACAAAATTGCGCAGTTCTAATGTAGATTTTCAAAGAGAAATAGATTCATTAATTCGCGAATTTTTTGAAATTACTAAAATTAGATATCATAAATTGGAATCAATTGATATAAATGACAGAGTTTCTGAAATCTTAACTTATATCAATCATTAATTTACTAAATAATTCTAAAAAGGTGTATGAAAGAGTATGAAAGTATCATTTGAAGTTCCAAAGAAATTGCTAAAAAAATCAAGAGACTTTAATGATTTTGATTATTTTTTAGATATTTTTAACAGTGATTGTATTTACAATTTTTATAAGGAATCGTTAGATCTTGGCAGAATTGTTTATTTGGATAATTCATTATATGAGAGGCACTCAAGAAATATTGATTATGATTTTGAAAAATTTTTAGAATTATCGGAATCGCTCAAAAATGATAATTTGATAACAATTGCTCCGGATTTTTATAATGATGCAAAAGTAACAATCGATGCAGTTAAAAATTTTAAAAATTTAGTAAATGGTAAAATAATGGCAGTTGTTCACGGTAAAACGATCGATGAATTATTGTATTGCTTTTTAGAATTTGATAAGATTCTTGATTTAGGTGATATTATCGGAATTCCATTTTGTGATTCTGCATTTAATTTCATAACGAGAAATCAATTTCTAAAAATGATAAATCCGAAACATAAAATTCATATTTTGGGGCTCAAATATCCAGACGAAATAAAAGATTTTGATTTTAGTAAAATTTATTCATTGGATACAAGTTATCCAATTATTTCAACACTTGAGAATTCAAAAGTTTTTGAATCTCCGACAAAGCCAAAGACTTTAATGTATGATGTCTTTTTTAAAAATTTAAAAATTGATTCAAAATTGCTTGAGTCTAACATTGCCGAATTTAAAAGTTATTTAAAATAATTCTAAAACTATATAATTTTTTTATTTAATATCAAAATTTTAGCCGTAGGCTTGCGTTCGTATTTTTTGAGCCAATTATAAAAATTTTTTGTTTGTATATATAAATTTATATATACAAAAATTTAGCCGAAGGCTTGAATTTTGATTTTTTAAATACTTAAACTAAATTATAATATAATATTCAAATGACAACAATAACATATTTTGATGTAAAAAATACGGATTTAAAATACCCTCAAAGCAATTTTGAGGACTTCTCCTTTATTTTTAAAAATGTTATTGTTGATTCTAATTTACAAGCATTTCAGTTTCTTGTAAATCATTTTATTCTTAATATTCCGCTAAATATTAAAAATCCAATTAAAACTTATAGAAAAAAGAAAGAATTAGAGCCATTTAGCACTCAAACTTTTGAATATATTTTATTAGATTTTGATATTACATCAAAAAATAATCTTAATTCAATTATTGAATATTTCAAAGATTTTAAATGTATCATTGGAGAATCTAGGAGCTTCAACGGTATTGATAACTTCAATATAAAAGGTATTTTATTTATTGAATCTTGCAATCTAAAGGAAGCAAAACAAATCCAAGCAAAGATTCAATTTGATTTAAAAAATTCAGGATATTATAATGAAGATGTCCTCAGATATTCTTATTTTACGGCTGCAATTAATAAGTCGGAAATACTATTCAATAATGAGTCTGGAAAAAAATACCCTAAATCAAATATAAAAATATATGAATTAACAGAATCACCCGATATTCAATTTAAATTAATATCTAAAAATACAATTGATATGTGCCAAGAAACTTTTAAAAATCTTGGATATATTGCTTATGAATTTGGTGATAATTATATAAAATATGAATTCAATGGAGATTCAAATTATATATGGTATTATGATAATCCATATATTATGAATCATAAAAATAGGCTGAATTCATTAAATATTTGGAATTTTATTAAAAAGCAATTTTTTCAAAATTATGATATTTCAAGTATATTTTCAGATTACGAAGGTCTTGAAGTTGATACAATGGATTTTTCTGGAAATGAACATAAAGAATTGATTGAAAAATTTCTATTTAAAAAATCCGGTGTTTTAACTCTTAAAAGTTTTATGGGATCAGGTAAAACATTATTAATTAAAAAAATAATTGAAAAATCATTTGATTCAGATTTACGAGTTTTAATAGTCACTAATAGAAGGTCAATAGCATTTGATTATCATACAAAATTTAATATAAAACTATACTCTGATTTTAATTATGAAATCGGAGATTCACTAATATGTCAATATGATAGTCTTTTTAAATATGATATCAATAATTTTGATGTTGTCATAATTGATGAATTTGTTAGTTTAATGAATCATTCGGTTGATAATTTGACAAATAAGCTGAATAATTTGGAGTTTGTTTATAAATCATTTCAAAAAAGACTTATTATTGCCGATGCTTTTTTAAATAGTTATAGCATTAATTTAATCCAAAATCCAAATAAGTTAAATGTTATTAATGTTAAAAAAGACTCTGCGGATTTATTTGAAGCTCCAGATTCTAATACCTTTTTTTATTATTTGAGTGCAATTTCAAGTAAATCAAAATGTTCAGTCTCCGTGACTGCTTTAAAAACACTTGAAATAATTGAAAAGTTTCTTAAAAGCCAAGGACTCCGAGTCATTACAATAACTGCAAAAACGCCAAATTTATTAAGAGATTTTTATTTGAGTTTACTTGAATTACTGGAACAAGATTATTTTGATGTTTTACTATATAGTCCAACAATTACGGTCGGTATTTCAAATATGAATTTGATTGATTATCACTTTCACTATGATTGTGGAAATTCAGTTGATCCAATCCAAAGTGTTCAAATGCTCAGAAGATCTCGCAAAGTTAGTAAGATTATATACTATGTAAAATGCACAAAAAGATATGATCCAATTGATTATGACAGTATTAGAAATTCATATATTGAGGCAAAATATCCAATTTTAACTAAAACAAATAATTATGGAGAAGTTGAAATCTCCGAAATTGGCAAATTTAAAATAAAAAATGAGATTTTTAAGAATCTGTTATTTGTTAATTATAAAAAATCATTTGATTATTTTGTTAAATCAAATTTTGAAAAAACTCCAATTATGCTTGAATCTAAGCCATTTCAATTTATTTCGAAATCAGTAAAAGAAACTAATTTTATTGAAAATTTATCAAATTTAGAATGTGATTTAATTTATAATTTGACTGATTTAACAATTGCAAATGATTTAGATTTAATAAAAGAAATTTTAAAATATGATTTAAAAATACTTAGAAATCTTAAGTTGCTTTGTAAAATCCATACAAAAGCAGATTTTAATCGATATCATAATGACTTCATAAAAAGCGGAAATAAAGATTTAGTTTTAACAAACTTATTTGTTAAAATTGAAAACATATTTAAAAATGCATATAATGATGAAACTTTTGAATTTGATAAAATGATTAATCTGGTTGAACTTGCTTCAAATAAGAAATATTCAAAAATTGATTTTTTAAGTGATATTTTAAATCGAATTAAAATCTCATTTGCTTTTTAAGATTTCAATATTTCAAAATTTCAAAATTTCAAAATTCAAGCCTGCGGCTAATTTTTTGAAGCCGGCTGGAAAATAAATTTATTTTATTATATATTATATAATAAACAAATAAAATTTTCTGGTATGGTGCTCTTAAAATTACGAATTCAAAATCTCCGTTTAAATTCCGTAAAAAAATCAAAATCCATTTTAAAAATCAAAAATTAACTTTTATAATGCATAAGCATAAAATTAGTAATTTTTTGATTTTTAATATAAAATTAAATAAGATTTAGAATCCCTCTAAAATCTAGAGGGATTTTTGGAATTTAAAAGTTTGAGTAGTCTTCAGAAATAAATTTTGGAGTTTCTAATTTTGTTTCAGTTTTTGGATTTCTAATTTTTTTTGCAATACTTGCGATATCTGCCTCAGTTATAAAATCATCATCAATTTCAGTATCAATTGACTCTTGAAGTTTTTTATATTTTGATTTAAAATCTTTTAAATCATTTTTAAGATCTGCAATTTCTTTCAACAACGATTCATTTGTTGCTAATTCTGAATCTAATTCCGAATCTTTCGAATTTAATGATTCGTGAAGATTTTTAATTTCTTTTTTAAGTTTTTTACATTGTTTTGAAATTTCTAATTCCGGATTTGCTTCAATTGATTCACAAAAAATCTTAAAACTTTCAATTTGAGCTAAGTTTTTCTTGCTTTCAACTAAAGCATCAAATTGTGATTTTTTCTCATTTACAAATGCTTCAACGGATTCGGTAACAAATTTATCAATTCCAGATAGCAACGATTCCTCAACTTTTTTAACTTGCTCATTAAATTCAGCTTCTAAATCAGCTTCTTTTTTTGCAACGGATTCTGCAACTCTTTCAGCAACAACAGATTCCACAACTTCGTTGAAAACTTCTGTAATTTCTGAAATTGTTTGAGGATCCAATCTTTTGTCCGATTCTAATATTTTATCAATCATTTTGAAACCTCTTATTGATCTGGAGCAACAGTATTTGTTGAATGAACACGGCCATCAAGCGGCGAGTCAAACTCAGTTCCATTTTGTGCTTCAATAATCCAGCTTGAAAGACTAAATGTTACTTCGAATTCAAGAATTGTATCTAAATCTCCGGCACCAAGCGAAATTTCACCAACACCCTGAGGCCATACATCAAGAAGTGTATATTTTGCAACTTCTTTTTCAAGACTATCGAGTTGCGAAACAGACATTCTTACAAATAAATTTTCAGGCCTACCGCTATGTGTATTTGCTTGAAAATTATCAATTGATTTCATCCAATTTAAGAAATCTTTTCGGATTTTGTGCGCCTGATCAACATAAAAAGTAACTGTCCAGGTGGAATCATATGCTGTGTCTCCAGGAATTGGAATTTTTCGACCTTGATTATAAACTTCAATTTGACCAATACTCTTACCCGGAAACGAGGTTGCTTTTGCTAAGCAGTTCATTTCGGCTATCTCAAAATTATGTGCAACTTCTGTTGGAAAACTAAAGGATACCATATATTTAGTTGCTTTTGAGCCGCCGTGAAGAACTCTTTTTATTTCTTCAATTTTATTGCTCACTTTATTAACCTTTTTTATTTATATTTATTGTTTGATTTTACAAATGCAAAATCTGCTCTAAAAATCAAAAAATTACTAATTTTATGCTTCGCATTATAAAAGTTAGTTTTTGAAATTTAAAAAATGTCAACTAAAATATTATAAAATTATAAATATCAAAAGGGATCAAACTAAATCTTAGAGGCACTACGTCTACTTAAAAATCCAGTCAAAAACAATTACGTGAAATTTCAGTTTTAATATTATATAATCTTAATAAAAAAGAAAGGACTTCACTAATGATTGCATACATTCCATATAATCCAAAACTTGAAAAATTCATTTTGGATACGGATTGCGTTTTTGATTTGACAATAAATACTTGCTTTGATTATTTAGTAAAAGCAAGAAATTCCGATTCGGAAATTTACGAATTATTTCTCAAGATTTTAGAAAAATTCAAAAATCCAGAAATTGGATTTGTAAGAATTTTAACACATTAGAATTGATTTACAAGGCTCAAAATGAAAACAGATTTATTAAAATTTAAACTAAATAGTATTGATTTAACAGTTCAAAGTTCAAAAGAATGTAATGCTGTTTTAAATCAAAATACAACTAAAATAGATAAATCAAAATTATTAAATATATTGTTAGACGCCATATCCGAAGTAAAAGTTTCAGATTCTGCGATTTTTATTAAACTTAATAAAGATATAATTATAAACGGATCAAATATCGCAATGGTTGCTGATGGTTTAAATATCCAAATTGGCAAGCGCGTTGAACTAAATCCAGATTTAAATTTTTGGAAATCTAAATGGAAATAAACGAACTTTCAGATTCTGAACTTCTTGATTTATATCACCAAGAATTGGATCTTGCAGACTCATATGATAATATGCAATTTGCATATAAAGTTATGATTAATGCGCTTTATGGTGCTCTTGCAAATCCAGGATTTTTACTTAATAAAATGATTATAGCTTGCGCAATAACTTCCAATTCTCGGTTTTATGTCAATTTATTTGGAAATTTGATTGATTCAAAATGCAAAGAAATTGACAAAAATCCGAATTATGGATATAGACGATATGCTGATACTGATTCCGGATATTTCGAATTCCCAAAAAAATTACCAATTGAATACAATGTTGATTCGCTTGATAAAATTGTAGAGGGTGTATTTCAACCAATTGTTAACAAAAGTTCTGAAATTGTTGAATATATTTTTAATGCATTTAGCAAAGGAAAATTAGTAACAAAGCGCGAAGCAATTTTTGAAAATGCAATATTTGTTGCTAAAAAAAGATATGCAATTGCAGTGCTTGATGATGAAGGAACTCGGTATGATCCGCCAAAAATAAAAGTCCACGGCCTCGATATTATTAGAAGTTCGACGCCGAGTTTTTGTAGAAAATATCTTTCAGAAGCTGTAAAAATATTAATGAAAGCCGATTTAAATGCAATTAAAAATTGGTTAGCAGAAGTTAGAAAAATCTATTTGGCTCAACCGTTATCAAGTATTGCAAAAGTTAGCAGTGTAACAAAAGATAATTATGATTTAAAAACTTCAAAGGCAATTCCAATTAATTCAAGAGCTTTCTTGGTTACAAATCAATATATTGATGCAAATCCCGAAAGATTTCAAAAATTGGAACTCGGATCAAAATATAAAATGTTGTATCTGAGAGAGCCAAATCCACTTAAATCAAATATTTTTATGTTTGATTCCGATACATTTGCAAATCAATTTAGAGATTTTATTGATTTCGATTTGAATTTTGAAAAATTCTTTTTAGTTCCACTTGAGTTAATGATTGAGCCTCTTGGATATGATTTGAGAGCAAATACTGATAATTTAGAGGATTTATGGTAATTGTCAGTAAATTAAATCTACGTTTAAAATTCTGATTTTTAACCGAAAATTTAATTTAAAAAATTTTGTTTGTATATATAAATTATAAAAAAATTAATTAATTTACATTTAAATGTAATTTTATTTAATTTTAGTATCATCGAATCTGCTAAATCCAACAAGTTGTAAAAAATAAAGACCATTATAAATCTTATCAGTAAACGATGTTACAAAATAAAATCCAGATTCTTTAATTGATCCAAATTGAGCAGTTGATGCAGTATCGGAAGCTGCTAAATTTAAATTAGCACATCTAAACAATTCCATATCACAAATGTGTCCAACAACAACAGCCAAAATACCAGAGTTTGATAATAAATTTTTATATGTATTTGCAAAAATATTATTTGCATTACTTTGGTATTGTTCAGAATATTCAACTCCATTTGAATATTGGATATCACTTGTATTTGTAAGGCCTTCTGATTTTGCATCAACTTCGAGAACTTTAAAGACTTTTGAACTTGGATCCAAATAAAGACCCTTATTTTTTACATTTTTTTGGAGTCCATCAATTCCAACTCTCTTATATTCGAGAACATCATTTGGACTATTAAAATCACCAATATTGCTATAACTAAGGGTATATTTTTTAAGATTTGCGGGTTTTGCTTTATCAAGTTTTAAAAATACAATATGTCTCTTTGTTTGATACATTAAATATCCATTAAATTCTGCCTGCTCGGACAATATTTGTAAAATTGATTTATTCGGAGTCACATTGAAATAATTATCGGCATTTTGATTTTCTGATTTGAATTCTGAATTAGAATTCCCAAAAACTTTTGAAATATTATTAAATCCGGATTTAACTGAATTAATTGCACCAGTTATATTGCCTTTTGATAATTCCGATTTTGCTTTATTAAGAGTATTTGATGCAATTTGACTATATTGTTTAACACCATTTGCAAGTGTAGAAAATAAAGAATTTTCAATATTTTCAAAACTTGGCAAATCAAAAGTAAGAATTGGTTTTGATGAAATTAGATTTGGATATACAAATTCATCAAATACCTGAGTTACTAAGTCCTCGAAATTTTTTGATTTTATTGTCTTTGCTTTAAATGTTTTGGACATTATATAAAAAATGGCGTCAATAAAATTAAGAGTTATAAATTTAACATTACCATTTTCAGATTTCAAAATTTTTGTAACTTGAAATTCGCGCTGAAAATAACGATCATAAAGATCCTTGAAGAAAATAACAATTTTAATATTATTTGAATTATTAAAAGAAGTCTCAAAATCAATATCATTTACAAATTGAACAAATCCTTCAAGCATAAAATCTCGAGTTCTAAGCTCATATTCTTGTATTTTTTGGTGCTCAATAATAACTTGATTACTATTCGTAGCATCAATAATCTTTATTGAGATGTCCGAAATTCTTGTTGCATCCGTAAATTTATTATGATATGATTTTGGAGTTCTTTTTAATTCCATATTTTAAAATCCACGATTTAACATTAAAATTAAGCAAGTCTAATATAAAGTGCCGTTGAATTATTAATAATTCCAATGCATCTCCAAGTTCCGGGAACCTTGAAATCCGGAGTTGATTCAATATACAAAAAATCACCTTTATACAATTCATTGTAAGTCGGCGTAGCTTTTGTATTTAGAATTGAAATTGTTCCAACTTCGGGTGTTCGAATATCAGTCAAGTGTGTTGTAAATTGAGTTCTCGAAATATTGAGAATTGTTGCACCTTTACCAGTTATATCTTGGCCGTTAATTGTTTTGACTGACTCAAGTTTTTTTGCTAGTTCGGAAGTTGTTAAATTTTTAAAAGTTTTGAAATCTGTTAAATGGGAATCAAAATTCTTTTTTAATTCATTTAAACTATCTTTAATATTATTAATTTCAATCAATTTATTATTAATATTTTTAAGAGTCTCCGGATCCAATGCTTTAATAAGACTATTAATTGAATCAATTTCATTTGCAATTGATTTTAAATAATTAATCAAAATTGCAAAATTGCTGTCGACTTCTTGGTGAGTTAAAGTCTCTAATTTTACATCAGAGGTTACTTCGAACCCAGAATCATTAACTGACTGGAGTTTCTGGACATCATTATTATTACGAATTCTAAATCTAATATTTTTTGAATTTGGCATTGACAAATCTCTTTTGTTATTATTTATTTTTAAATTGACAATTTTAAATTTCAAAAATATAAATAATTGTAAGATAAGCATATTAGAACTAGCAAGGTTTTAATTTTTCAATTTTGAGGGTTATCTTCCATAAAATTCCTAATACTTGCTATTTAACTATGCTCTCTAATTTTATGAAAGGATTTAAATGGCAACTCTCCTATCTCCCGGTGTCCTCGTTTCTGAAGTTGATAAATCTCCAGTAACAGTTAGCTCAGGCGATTCGGATGCTGTATTTGCCGGAAACTTCGAAAAAGGCGCAATAGGTGCTTGGACTAAAATTTCAACGACCCAAGAACTTGAGGATATTTTCGGAGGCCCTAATAAAGATAATTATAACGACTGGTATCAAGTTTATAATTATTTGCAATATTCTGGTGCAATATATGTATCTCGCGCAGGCGACTTAAATGGTGCATTAACTTCAATAAGTCCGGTTTTCTGGGATTCTGTTCACCAACTTGATAATACAAGAACAAAATTAGATGTTAAATATGTTGAATCAAATGGAGCATCATTATTTTTTGAGCCGACTGATAAGTTTAAAAATGGTGATGTAATTTCTATTTCAACTTCTGGCTCAACAACTTATGATGTTCTCGACGTATCAAATGTTATGGTCGAAAAATCAAATCCTGATTATGTTCCAGCAGTTGATTTTACTGTTAAAATTGAAGGCGATGAAATTGAGAATAATTTTAAAGTCGGCAATATGCTAACTTATAAAATTAGTCCTGTAGCGCCAAAAGATATTAAGGTAACAGTTTCTGCAAGCAATGATTCAGTAACACTATATCCAAATTCAAAAGCAATTGAGCTTATTAAGCCAACAGATTCTGTAAAATTAACATTTGAAGCTTCTGCAGACAATTTTAGAACTTCTGTTTTTACAACAGAATTTAAAATTGCTGATATTGAAACTGTTGATTTATCAGCAACTGTGGAAAACGAGTCTAATTTACAAATTGGTAAAACATATAATGTAGCAATTTTTAGTTCAGGTGAAATAACAGTAACTGATTCTACAAATACTCTTGGATTTGTTATAACTAGCAAAGAAGATGGTAAATTTGTTAAAGGAACTATAACTCCAAGCCGAGTTGGTATTTCTAATTTACTTGTAACTGCTAAAAAATCTGGATACCGACCAAATACAGTTTCAAAAGATTTAGAAATTCATAGTTTACCAGTAATTAATTCAAATATTGTAATTCCATCTGAAATTAAAGTCGATGAATTCAAAGATTTTACACTTGAATATACTCCGGCAGACGCAATTGCAAAAGTAGAAGTAATTGAAGGTTCTGAAAATATTGAAGTTGACACAGTAAATAAACGAATTACTGGTAAAAAAGTTGGAGTTTCGAAAATAAAAATTACAATTTCTAAAGACGGGTATTCACCAACTGAAGTAACTAATACAATTGTAATTAAAGAAAAGAAACTTGAAAAAGCAACTGCAAATATCGAAATTTCTAAAGTTCCAAATAAAGCAACTGCTAAAATTGATATAACAAAAGAAGCTAAAAAAGCAACCGCAAATATCGAGATTTCTGCAATTAAAAAAGCTTCAGCAAAAGTTAAATTAGAATTATTTACTCCTCCAGCTAGTGCAAATATCGAGATTTCTAAAGTTCTAAATAAAGCAACTGCGAATGTAAATATTGAAAAAATAAACAAAGCAACAGCAAAAGTTGATCTATCGAAGATCCCAAATAAAGCAACCGCAAAAATAACAATTAAAAAGGATTCATAATGGCAGACTATAAGTTTGATCTAAGACACGGAGATAAGTTGAAATGTGCAGTTTCTGATAAAGTTCCAGCAAATGCAAAAGTTGAATACAAAGGTTCAAATATTGATACTTTGCTAAAAATTTCAAAGGATGCTAGCTCAACAGCTGATAATATTGTTCTAAAGTTTGAGCTTCTTGGAACTCCAGGCCACTATACTGCATTTAATCACGCAAATGACAACAAATTAACATTTGAGGTATCTGCGGATGGTTATGAGAAGTCCGAGATTGTAAAAACTCTTGAACTAACTGTTGTCGAGTAAGGATTTTAATTATGCCTTCTGCTCCCGGTGTTTATTTAGAATTTAATCTTGGCGAATCATCCGTTCGATTTGGAGATTTACTTTTTCTTAAATGTAAATTAGAGAATAAAAGACCGGAATATATCAACGTTGATTTTGTTGAGGCTGAATCAAAAAAATGGTTTACCATTGTAAAAAATGAGGAATTTTCAACTGATGAACTTTGTCTAGAAATTAGAGTTAAAAAAATTCCGGGAGAGCCAGAAATTGGAATAATTGATTCTGTCAACATTACACTTAAACTTTCAAGTAAAGGATACGAAGATTCAGAAGTCGATGTTCCTTTATATTTTGAAATTAAACAAGGAATTTAAAATGGCTTTTGTAACATATTTAGGGCCTACTCCTAAATTACCGTATACAATTCCGGAAAAAATTACAAAAGAAATGACTAAGGTGACTCTAACAAAGTCACCAACTTTAGTCGATTCAACTTCTCTTTTTTATAAAATTGAAGGAAAAAAACAACCTAATTCTCCATATATAGCGAGTCTAAAAGGATCCGATGAAAATCTAAAAATCGGCGATGTAATTACATTTGAAAATGATAATACTGCTCCAAAATTTAGAATTACTGGTCTCGAGGTTGTTGTAATTAATGGAATTACGTATACAAATATCTTTTATCAAAATACTGAAGATAGTGAAAAATTAATTAGTGCTCCAAAAGAAGCGCCAATTTATCGCGTTGATGCAACTAAATCAGCAACTGCTGAAGCATCCTATAAAAAATTGCTTGATGCGTATAATTTCTTGGATTATGAAAAAGGCGACCATACAATCCCTAATTATTCTGCTTTTGATGAAATTAAGGATTCAAAACCGTTTATTCATAGCGATGCAAAACTTAAATTTTTTGCAAAGACTCCAGGAAGCTGGGGTAATGCAATTGATGTTGCTATTGCAAAACCTGAGGATTTCAATAAGGGTAAATATATTGCACCAGGAATTCCGCTAGACAATCAATTTGATTATTTACCATACGGAAAACAATTTGCAGTTATTGTAATGTTTAAAAATCAAATTGTTGAGCAATTTATTGTTAGTTTTGATGAACTTGCAAAAAATGATAAAAATGAATTTATTTATATCGAAACTGCAATTAATCAAAAATCTGATTATATTTTAGTCAATGTTAATAAAAATCTTGAGGATACAATCACAAGCTGTTTGTTGACTCTTGATAGCAATAATAATTATGTTGTTGGCGAATTCGATAATGGTATTGTTAAATTAACAAACGGAACGCTATCAAATCCTCAAAAAGACGATATTGAAGACGCATATTCAATATTTGATAATAAAGAGGAAATCGATGTCGATATCATTATTGCAAATGAGCTTCATCCAGCTGCTGCTATTAATTTAGCACTTCACCGAAAAGATTGCATCGCTTATGTTGGCGCGCCGAAATCAAATTCCGTTGGCTTCAAATCATCGATTGCAAATGAAAATACAATCAAATGGAGACGAAGTCTAAATGTTGATTCTAAGTATATAGCGCTTTATAATAACTACAAATATCAATATTGTGCAAAACTTGGAACTTATAAATGGCTAAATCTTGCGGGCGATGTTGCTGGAATTAAAGCGCAAACTAATCAGGATTATGCAAACTGGTATGCTCCGGCAGGTCTAAATAGAGGAAATATTAAAAATTGCTCAAAACTTGCATATAGTCCAACTAATGCAATGAGAGACACACTATATAAAAATGGTGTAAACCCAATTGTTATATTCCCAAATACTGGTGCCGTAATATGGGGACAAAAAACTGCTCAGACCAAAGCTTCGAGTTTTGATAGAATTAACGTCGTTTCGTTGTTTAATCACTTAGAGCGAAGTTTGGGTAATATGAGTAAATATAGTTTATTCGAATTTAATGATAGTTTTACTCGAAATCAACTTGTTTCTACTATTAAACCGTTTTTAGCAGAAATTAAAGCTGGCCGAGGAATTCAAAACTATCAAATTATTTGTGATGAAACTAATAATACTCCGCAAATTATTGCAACTAACTGGCTTGTTTGTGATATCTTTATTCAGCCAACTTATGTAGCTGAGTTTATCCACTTAAGATTTACAAACTTTGGAACAAACAACTTCGAAGTAACTACTTCAAAATAACTTCTATAAACTCCCTTGATTTTAAAGGGAGTTTTTTAATATTCTAAATTCTTAACCGTAGGTTTATTTGCAGCACCATAAAAAATTTTTATTATATAAATTTATATATACAAACAAAAATTTTTTATAAATCGTTGCTTAAAAATTCAAAATCCAAATCATTTTACATTCAAATGTTAAATTATTAATTTTTTGTATTCGTTGACAAAAAATTCAAAAAATTAACTTTTATAATGCGAAGCATAAAATTAGTAAACCTTGATATGATATAATTAGGATCAAACTAAATCTTGGAGGCATTACGTCTACTTAAAAATCTAATTTCAAATCTCCGTTTTAGATTACGTGAAAATTCAGTTTAAAAATTATATAATTCTAATAAAAAGAAAGGATGTAAAATGTATTTACAAAAATTGATTAATTCCACAGTTGTTGAAGCTGCCGATTCTTATGATCTTGAAGTATGTAATTTACACATATTTTATTGCTATTCAAATAAGTTCGAAACAAAACGAACCGAACGTTCCGAACACGTCATATCTGGGGGAATTTTTCGCGCATTTTCGCGAACATCGAACGATACTTTTACTATATATGGTAATGATGATTCTGAGCAATATGTTTTTATTGGAGTCGATCGAGAAGTTGCTGAAAAGTTTCTAAAGGATTTATTTAAAATTGATTTTAAATTTAGAAATTTACTGGAACCGTTTGTAAAAGAAGTTTGTAATTTAGATAAAGTTTCATTTTGCAGATGTTCTGCAGATGTTAATGATTCAAAATTAGAAAGAGTTGATTTTACTGTATTTGGATCAACAAAATTAACGGAGATTCACGATCACCCATTTAAGTTCAGTTTTCTTGAAAACGAAATAGTTCATTATTATGTAAGTGAGCGATTAGATTCTGAAACTAGAAATAAAGTTACCGATTTGCTTATAAAAAAATTAATTTATAATCATTTATATATTTAAGAGATTTTATATAATATTAAATATCGTAAAATTACATTTAAATGTAAAATTACGATATTTGTAGTTTTAATTAATTTTTCAGTTGTTTTTATATATAATAATATCAAAAGAGAAAGGAATTCAAAATGATGTATTATGAAGATTATGTGACTGCTGTTGAACTCAAGAATGGCAAAATTGTTGATCTAGGCAAAGATCCTGCAGGACTTTATATCTATACTGACGATGGAAGTGGATGTGGAGATGCATATGGATTTCAAGCATATGATGATTCATTCTTTATTCCTGCATATAATGTTGCAAAAGTTAAGTTTGTTGATTCCGGCGATTTTGTTGATTTTAAACCTGAAACAATGGATGTTTGGTTTGAAAATAAGCTTGGATTCTTAAGTAGTAATATTTTAAAATATTCTTAATTTTTGTTATATATTTAAAAAATCATAACTTTACATTTAATGTAATTTTATGATTTTTTTTTTAATTTTTAATTTAAATAAATCACAGAAGCGGTTATTTTATGGGTTCCTGAAGTATTATCATTTCGGGAACCTCCCGTTTTTATTGTAGTAGATCCAGAAACTTCAATATTCTCACTCCCGGATATTTTATCAGTTTTATTGCCTTTAATTGTAACGTTTTGATTGCTTTCAACATTTAAAGTATCATTTGCTTTTACTGTAATATTTTGATCTGCCTCAACGAGGCCAGTATTTGTTGATCCGATTCTAAAAGTATTTGATCCATCAATGTGATAAATCTCGTTGCCCTGAACCGAAGTATTTTTATTTGCAACAACATCATTATATGAATTGCCGTTTGAATCCCATCTGAATTGAGTTCCCGATCTATTGTGGATTAAGATATCTCCAGTTGCGTCATCAAAAGTATAATAATGACCAGTTATTGAATCATAGACACAGCTATTTGATGGATTTTCTCCGGTTGGTTTTGTGAGATTTGAGAATTCATTTTCTGATGCATATGTTCCAAGAACTAGCAAATCATTATCAGATCCTCCGAGTTGCTGAATCCAAACATATGTTCCGGGATTTAAAACAATATTCTTACCAAAACCCCCTCGTCTTTCACCCTCTCTCGAAATTGATCTATATAATTCAGTATTTTTTTCAGTTCCTGATAATTTTTCTGATTTAATTTCTTTTGCGTCTTGTGGAGCTTTTTGAAATCCAATAAAGTCCATTGGCATCAGAACTTGTGCCCACGGCAAATTTGCTGTTTCTATGAAATCTGATTTGTTTGAATTTGAATTTGTTGAATCAGTTTCAAAAACTTTATAATTACCAGTAGAATTTCCTTGAGTTTCTGAATTTAAAGCATTTGAATCAAATCCGTGGAGCTCTGGGATTCTGACTTGGACTCTGCCTTGATGCTTTGGATCATTATTTGCGACAACAAATCCGCGAAGCAATCGACCGGATGGATGAAATTGAGATTCTGATTTATTTGACATTTTTAAGCTTTTTAAATATTTATATTTTAAACAAAGATTTAAGTATTAAAAATCGAGTAAACGTAGTGCCTCTTGAATTTAGTTTGATCCAATTATATCATATTAAAGTTGCAAAAAATTAATAATTTAACATTTGGATGTAAAATGATTAAGATTTTGAATTTTTTATAATTTTGTAATCGAGATTTTATAAAATACAAAATTTTACGATTTTTAACCGAAGGTTTAGATTCGTAATTTTTAAGCGAACCGGAATTTAAATTTATTTTATTATAATATTATTATAATAAAAATAAATTTTCTGGTATGGTGCGCTTAAAATTGCAAATTTATTAACCGTAGGTTAAAAATCGTATTAAAATCAAAAAATCAAAAATTTACTTTTATAATACGAAGCATAAAATTAGTAATTTTTTAAAAAATGTAAACTAAAATATTATAAAATATAAATATTAAAAAGGATCAAACTAAATTCAAGAGGCATTACGTCTACTTAAAAATTAAATCTCCGTTTAAAAATTAAACTAAAACATTATAAAATATCAAAATGAAAACACTAATGATTCACGAAGTTACAAATGCGATTCTTAAATTGGATTTAAGTAATTTCGATATTTTAACATTTGATGATTGTTTAAACTCCCAATATTTAAATATGCATCATTTTTTAAAATTTAAAAAGCCAATTTATATATTTTTAACAGCAACAATTTATAATAAAAATACATATCAAAATCCGGATTCTATTCATTGTGCTTTTGCACACGAGCACGCATTTAGAGGCGATTTTCAATATTATATGAATTTATATCAGATTTATGAATTGCAAAAATTAGGTATTAAATTAGGAATGCACGGATATGAGCATAAGTATTTTGAAAACTTTATTGATTTTAAAACGGATTTTGACAAGTGTTTAGAATGGTTTAAAATGATGAAATTGCCGGCAAATGCATATTGCTTCCATATAATCAAGATTTTAAAAATCCAATTTTTAAGAAATATTTGTTACACAAGGGATTTGAAGTCTTCGGCAACGATAGAATTCCAGTTGAAAGTTTATTAAATTAAAATATAAATTGAATTAAAATAAATTAAAAATAAATAATAGAAAAGGTTAATAAATGTATATATCAGTTTTGGAGCAAAATGATTTTTATTTAATTTGCTCTGCTCAAATTACAAATACCCAAAGACTTCCGAATACTCGCACCATAAAAATAGAGGATTCTGATCTATTTGTGTATATTTTGGAACTTCTTGCAGAGCAAAAAACAATAACATTTTACAAATATGTTGATAAAATTACCAAGGAATGTTTAAATATCGGAGACGGCGGAAATTTTAAACGCGCAAAATATCTCCAAACATTAACTGCAAAAATGTCTGAGATTTTTACAACTATTCCAAGTTATAATTATTATCGATACCAATATCTCAATAATATTTTTGCATCAAATGGAATATTCATTACAAATGAAAATAGAGAAGAAAAATATATTGAGATCCTTGAAAAAGACGATGAAGCGCTAACTGAAAAATTAGAAGAATTTCTTAAAGTTACTGAATTATTAACAAATTATGAAAAACTTTATCAAATGTATCTAAATGGAATTTCGCAAATCGAAATAACAGATGATGAACTTAAAATGAAGGCAATTGTAGACGAGGCTCTCAATTTCTTTAATAGTGCTAAAAAGAATTTTATAACGCTAGTAAACGATGAATATTTTGATTCATTGAAAGCAAAATATATGAAATCCAATAATATTTAATGTTTTTAAAATATTAAAATATTAAAATATTAAAATCATAAATAAATAAAAAGTATAAAAATGGCAAAAATCAAAGAATGATGATATCTATAAAGATATTTCAAAACGCTTTATAGAACTCGGATATGACGCTCCGTATGACGGATCAAATATTGCTGCATTAACAAGCATTTTGAGCTACGCTCTCAGTTCTTTTAATTTTAATACTGCAGTCAATATAAATGAAAATATACTTCATCTTGCAAGAAAACGCGATAATGTCTTACAAGACGCAAGAATCCTTAGTTATGAAGCATCAAAAGTAAAATCTGCAATTGTAAAAATAACTCTTGAATTTACAAGAACTGGTGTTTTTACAATTCCAAAACACACCCAATTTAATCTAAATGGACTCACATTTACATATTTTGGAGATGATATTGTTCAAAAAGTAAATGCTGTTGGAGATTCAATTGAAATTGAACTTAAAGAAGGAACATTATTACTTGCATCTGCCAATGATTTTTTAAACTATAGAATTAACGAAAAGTTCGAATATATCGATATTCCATTTTCTGATGTAGAAGACGACGGCTGCGAAGTTCTCGTAACATATTATGATGATTTTGGAAGTTTTTATGATTCAGTTGTTTTTAAAAAAAGAAGTTTAAATTTAGTCGATATTAAAGATAATTTTAATAATTTTTATATTCGCAAAGATGATATTAACACTGGTAATTGCCGCCTTTATTTTAAAATTGGCAGTTATGGAAATAGTTTACCAAACAATGCAAGAATTCGTGTAAATGTTTTGAGAAGTTCTGGAATCGACGGAAATTTTGATTCATTAAATTCAGCAAGTATCAATAGCTCAAATGTAGCAAGTTTCGCAAAAATTGATTTAACGAAAAATACAAATATATTTGTCCAAAGAGGACAAAATTTTGAGGATATCGAAAGCATCAAAAATAATGCACCACTTCTATATAATTCGGCGTCGAGAGCAGTTACTGTTTATGATTATGGTGCAATTGCAAAAACTCATAACTCCGTTGAAGCTTTTAAAACTTGGGGCGGCGAGGATGAGTATCCTATTCAAAAAGGCGAACTATATTTTTCAATTAAGCCAAAAAGAGTTCGAAATAAAATTGAGCATTTTGAAAAAGAAGTTGATCTAAACGCGAATACTTATGTCTATAGCAAAGTAAATTCAAGCACAAATACTCCAAGTAATTTATATAATATTGATTCAAAATGGAATTCGGATATTCAAAGATATCCACTAATTTCTGAACTTACATCAAGTTCTGTATCAAACGGAGTTGTTTACAATAACGGAATAATTGATTTAATTGACAAATATAATTTACCAGCTCTTGGTAATAATATTAAAAATCCAATTTACATTGATACTGATTTAAGAGTTAATGTCAAAAGATATCCAAATAATTTAAGCCAAATTGAGGTAAGAAATCAAATAATTGAAACTATTGAAGAATATTTTAAATCTAATTCAAATTTTGATAGTGAGTTTGTTATTTCAAATTTAGTCCGATATGTCGATACAAAACTTGGTATTTCTAATGGTGTTGAAATTAAACCGTATTTTTCAATTAATTTAAATAAAAATAATAAGACTCAAAAATTTGAGGAAATTAAAGATTTTAGAACTGATAACTGTTTTTATAGTCAAAAATACGATGATATTACAAAAAATTTAATTGTTAGTTTAAATATTTCTGCATTGTCCGAAATTGGTGATATTATTACATTTTATTTTAATAAAACAATTATAATTGATGGAGTTGAGAAAAAAGAATTTAAATATACTATAACCCCAAATGATGTTAGTTCAAATGCTAAAACTTTTTATTTTAAGGATAATTCTGTTGTATCTGATGATATTTCGGTAGTTTTGAGAAGCTATTCCGGAAGTTCATTAATTGCAAAAAATATTAATTTATATAATTTTAAAAATAAAAATATTTTTTATAGTGTTAAAACAAATAAGGAAACAAGCGAATTAAAAATATTTACCGGAAATTATGCAAGAATTGGTGATAAAATATATGTTTATGGCCTTTACGGAAATCAAAATGTTCCACAAATTTTGAAAACTTTTACTCTTACATATGATGATATTCAGAGTGGTTTTGTAATTTATACTGATATTCACAGAGCAGATTTTGCTGGTGTTGTGACTGCTAATTCATATAAGGTAATTTTTGAAAGCAATAAAGTAGAAAAAGGCAATAAAAATAATGATCTATACAAAAATCAAATTTTAGGATCTCCAAAATTAACAGAAGCAGAAGCAAGACAAGCTACTCAAGACCAAAATAATGTATTTAAAAATTTTGATTTAGACGATGTTTATTATAATATTCAAGAATCCGGAGATTCAAAAATTGTTAATATTTGGGTTGGCAAAAAAGCAAAAGTAAATGATACGATTGAGATAACAGCAAATGGAGAAACTCAGGTTGTTTCAATTACTCAGGAAATGCTAAATCAAAAGGTAATTTCAGTTGTTTTGAGAGATACAAAATTAGCAGTAACTCTTGCAACTTATGAAAGTCAAAATGGAGCATCAATTGGAATTTATCCGGCTGAATTATTAAAATTAAATAGAATTATTCCAGTTGAAAACGATAGTTTAGGATATTATAATAGAAATCTTTCAAATATAACTGAATATAATCCAATTAAAACATATGATAGAATTCCAAAAATTAAGAAAACTGAACTTCAATTTTTTATAAATTATGAAAATAAATTCGATGTCAGAAATTTAATTTACAATTATGCTACTGATAAAGGCCAAATATCCGTTGATTTGCCAAATAATAGTATTTTAACTTATGAATTCCCATATATAATTCTTAAAAATTATAGAAGTCCAAATAAGACGAATTTTACATTGAATTATACCGATTCAAATGGTGTTCCATATTCAGAAAATATTGATGTTTTTGTAAAAGAAGCAAAATATGATATTAGGATACAAGAAGGGCCAGGCGGAGTATATATTTATTTGGACTTACCTCCAGAAGGTATTTTTGATAGTTCTAATAAAATAATTACCGATAATTTGCCTATACTCTATGAAGTAATTCACAAAGATTTTGGTAATATTGCAGATATTAAAAATTTTAGTGATACTAAACCTTATTTCAATAAGATTGAAGATTCAAAATGGGAGTCTGCAACTAAAGAATTTAAATCAAAAGTAACTAGTTTAGTCGGGCCAGATTTTGAATTAAATGATGCAAATATTAAAAATCTAATTCCATATATTATTGATAAGAAAGAATTAAGTGTTATAAATATTAGCAAAGTAAGTTATATTAAATTCCCAATAAAGGATTTTAAAACTTCGAAAATAGTTGGAGTATATACAATTTTTAATGGTAGAATTCCATACATTAGAATTAAATTACAAAATTCTGTTGTTAATTCAAATAGGGATTTTATTTTAAAATATCCATCGGATAACTTTAAATTAATTAGAAATTCACTATTAAAATTGAGATCAATAACATTTGATGATTTAACTGATTACGAAGTTCTCAAAGATTTCTTTATTGATAATGTTGATGATTTTATTGAAAGAAAATAAATGGCATATTCAAAAGCAGCAATAAAAGCAATAATTCCAGAAAATTTTAAAAATATAAAACTTATAAAGGATACAATGGATGTTTTCGTTGATTTTATTTGGAAACATTCAAAAGTCTCCGTTGATATTAAAGCATTATTTGATTCAGGAAATCCAGTTCTTTATGAGGAAATTATAAAAACATATGCTGCAGATTTTTACAAGTGCATAACTGATAATAATAACAATCATAAATTGCTTGATATTTTAAAAGAATATCATAAGCACGTAAAATATGAAAAATGGCAAGATTTAGTAATTGATATCAATGTAATTGATTATTTAAATTCAGAAATGCTCCAAACTTGGAAAATATTCGGACAAACTAAAGGAACATTTAATTCAATTGAATATATATATCATTTGATTAATAAATTTTCATTAGAACAAGGAGTTCTTGAAACCTCGGATGCATTCAAAATATACGAAGGCCCAAATGTTTTGGAATATATCGTCGAAGGCGAAATGCTTCCAGAGATTTTTGAAAGTTACGTAAAAGTTTTGTCCCATCCAGTTGGATGGGCTTACATATATTTTAGAATTTATGAGCTTCGATGGAAAGACTATTTTTTAAGCAAAGAAATATTTGATATTACAACATTTAGAATTGTTTGTGATTCTGGCATTACCGATGACTTTAAAGCAAATACTGGATTTTTATTTCAAACTGGTCTTAAAAATGAAACATTATATAACAATAAAAAATCCCTTAAAATAGTTTGCGATTCAAAAATTAAAAAGGATGTTACCAGATTTGGAAAATTTTATAGTATTTTTGAGGATTTTGAAGATTTAAAATTAGTCATTAATAATACAATAAAATCAATTGATAAAGTTGAATCAAAAGGTGTTAAAACATTGACAATTGAATTTGAATCCGGAGAAAGATTAGTTCAAATCTCAAAGCCAAGATCTTTAATTCTTTATTATCCTTTAGGAACTTCAAAGCCATTTAAAGAAAAGAAAATATATCCAGTTGAATCAAAACATTGCGCAATTGAGCTTGCATATACTTCTAAAATTGTTACATCAGTAAAAGATTTAGTATCATTTCAATTTGATTTTGGTCTTGCAGAAACTGCAGGTAATAAAATAGTTGTTGGCGCAGGTAATGTTTTTGTAGGATCAAAAAATTGGAAACTCGGAATGGATAGACTCCCGACTGCTGATGTTTCATATGGAACTCGAGTTGTTAACGGATCTCTAAAGCCGTCTGATTTTAAAGCACTTTATAGACTTTCGAGAAATAAAATAAGGCCAATATTTGATAGGATTTTAAAAAATTACGTATATTTTTATGTTCCAAATATTGAAAAATCGGATACATTCCCATTTTTCTTAAGTATTGATTCAAATACATTTGAAATTTCAGAAGCTCAATTTAAATCAGGTAAATTTAAAATACCAAAATTGGACGCAGCAGATCATACAATAGAATTAAGAGATTCTAATAATTTATTAATGGAATCGATTACTTTTAGACCGGATATCTATTTTGATAGTAAATCAACAAGAGATTCATAGTGGTATCAAATAAATTTTAGAAATTCAAAAAGACTTGAAAGTTATTTTAATAGTGATTTAATTGCAAAGCAAGTTTTAAAGGATTTCAAAAGCGCCGATTTTGCGTCAAATGAAGTAACTAAAATGTCTTTTGATCCTTGGTTTCGCAATTCTGGATATGTGAAATATTCAAAAGATTTAGAATCCGAAAAAATATTCGCGCATTACTATCATCCTGTAGTTTCACATTTTAATGTAAATGGCAGAAATTTAGATTTTAGCGGTTCCGTTGAATATGTTGGAAATTCTGGACTTTTTATTTATGATACTTTTGAAATTAACGGAGAGCTTCATAAAAACTTTGGAAATCTAATAACATTTTCATTAAATGATAATATTCCAAAAATTTATGATAGTTTTGGATTTGTTCAGCAAGGATTTTATCAAAGCATTTATGGATGGAAATCAGGATATGTTGATATTTATGACACTGTTGATAAATTTGAGAATTTTATTGATACAACTAAACTCGATGAAACTTATCAATTTAAAATATTAGACGATTTAAATGTTGATACTGTTGATTTTGAATCTCGCGAATTCCCAATTAGTATAAATGATTTGAATACGGATATCGAGGATGCGGATACATTAAATACTGATTATACAAAACTATTTTATGCAGATTCTGGAATTGATGATCCAATTGCATCCGAAATATTTAAAATGCCAAAATTATATGAAACTGCGGTATTTGAGCCTCAATTTTTTAAACTTTCAAAAAGCTCAAATTATGAAATTGTTAGAATTTTAGATTCCGATGGATTTCGAATAAATCCGGATTTGAATAAAATTCCGGCTGGATCTACAATTGAAATTGATGCCGAATATACATTATATTATAGTGTTAATGGCTCAAAAATTTATCATACTGATTTAAAAAAGTTACCAGATTCGTTTGCACTAAAAGATACAAAATATATTTTTAATTCAAATCCGATTTTTTTAAAACTTAATGACTTATTAAAAGTAACAATTTCTGAATTGGATTTTTTAAGTGTTGCAAGATTTGATATAAATCCTGAATTAGATTTAAATTTACAAGTTCCAGAACTTGGAGAATCTGAATCTTCCAAATTACCGACAAAATATAAAATTCGATTTAAATTCGAAATTTATAACAATATTTCATTTGATTAATTTTCAATATTCTAACTACTAAATTTTGAATCTACAAATCAAAAAATTACTAATTTTATGCTTATGCATTTCATAAGTATTTTTTGAAGGCGACCGGAAATTAAATTTATTTTATTATATAAATTTATATAATAAAATAAAAATTTCTAGTATGGTGCTCTAAAAATTACGCACTTAAAATCTCCGTTTAAATTCCGTAAAAAAAATCAAAATCCATTTAAAAATTCAAACTTGTATTAAAAATCAAAAAATTACTCAAATTATACTTTAGTATAAAATTAGTAAAATTTTGCATTTTTATAAATCCCAAATTAAAAATCAAAAAATTAACTTTTATAATGCGAGGCATAAAATTAAGTAAACTTTTTTTGAATATAATAAATATTCAAAAGGGATCAAACTAAATCTTGGAGGCACTACGTCTACTTATTTTAAAATCTATATTTTTATTCAGTGATTTTTAAGCTAAATTTAGGTATAATACAATCAAAAGAAAGGATTTAATATGGATACAAATTCTATTGCAATTATTTGCACATTTTTTGTCGTTTTATTTACAATTTATACTGCATCAAAGGATTAACAATGCTTGAGCCGAATCTTTTATTTGTTTGTTTAGCGGCGCTGCTTATTTTTAGTTTTTATGTTTTCTAAAAGGATTTTGAAATGTTACTATTTGCTTATATTTTTATTTTGGTTTTTATATCCTTTGCATTATTTGTTGCGCAGTTATTGGTTCTTGAAATTAAAAATACTTTTATAGTATTAATATTAAATATGCTTATAATGACAACTTTTTTCTTTGCACTTCTTAAAATAGGAGTTCAAATTGCAGCAATTCTTTGATAGCTTAAAAATGCTTAAACGATTTTTCAAAGTCATTTGGAGTTACCGTTGGTATGATTATGGATTTGATTTGGACTTACTACTAGTTCAACTTAAAATAAAACGCGATTATTGGAATAAATGCCACTATGAAGGTTTTGAAAACGATTTGGTAACAATTAACGAATTAATTGAAATGCTTGAAAAAATAATCGATTTAGAAGGATCTGCTGAAGAGTGTGAAGTTCGTTGGAAAAACTTCTGGAATCTTTATCGCGATAATTTAAATAAGTTTTGGGATTGACAAAATGCCCTTTCTATGAAGCAATTTTGTTATATTTTTGCATTCTTAAAAATTTAAAATTGACAAACATTTCAAGTTACATTGAATTTTTGTTAATTTTAAAATATACAAAGCAATTTTGTAATATTTAAAAATACAAAAAATAAATAGTTTTAAAAGGAAATACCTAAAATGAGTAAAATCAATTACGGAGTTTTAGGCGTTTTAATAATTATATTATGCGTCTTTGTAAAACTCTCAATTGCATCAGTTCCAGAGACTACGCATAATAATACTATTAAACTTGATCTCGCTTTTCTCGCATTAAAAAATGCATATTACGAGAATTATATTGATTTCACAAAAAATTATCAAGTCGCAATGCAATCTGACTTGGATTCTTATAATCATTTATCAAAATCCGAAAAATCCGAAATAATGTCAAGTATATTCAAATATAGTGATATTTATGATGTTGATCCTTGTATTCTTTATGCTGTTTTAAAAACAGAATCAGAAATGCATCCAAAGATCGAGCACAATTCGACATATATCAAAAGCCTAAATAAGAAAATAAAAGCAGTTGGTCTTGGCGGAGTTGTATGGGAATTTTGGGGAACTAAACTTAGAAATGCTAACATTGCTAAAATAAGATCCGATTTGTTTGAAATAGAAGCAAATGTTGCTGCCTCTGCCTTTATTTTAAATGAACTTAAAAAATTACCAAAATTACCAAAAGCAAAAAATATTACCGAATCAATGCTTATGCGTTATTATGGTTCCCAAACTGCAGGTTATCATAAGAAAATATATTATAGAGTTGCACAATTATTTACATTTGAATAAATAATTTAAAATTTCCAGGATTTTAAATGCTCGATATTTCGATTAAACCTATTTCAAATTATTTAAATAATTATAAAAAAGTTATTGAACTACTGACAAATCCAGTAAAAATCGAGCAAAAAATAGATGGTGTTAAAATATCACTATACCATATTGATAATTCTGGAAATCCATTAAAAGATTTTATTGTTGCATATAAAGGGCAGATTCAATATCCAAATGAATATAGTTATTCAACTGATTCTGAAATCCGAACTAGCTCAATTGCTAATTCACAATTTAAATTAATTTTTGATCATTTAAAAACAATTTCAAATTATAAATCAATTCCAATAAATACAGAAATATTTTGTGAATTCGCAATGAAGAAGCCGACTCTCAGTTCAAATTATTCAAAACACGGCCTAACAATTCTTGCTTATTCAAGCAGTTCAATCAGAATTTCAAATGGTATTGTAAAATCAAATGCTTCTGGATTTGAAACTGCATTAAGAAGTCAATATTCTAAAATACTTAGAATTCCGGAACCTCCGGTTGTTTTTGAGGGCTTCTTAAAAGATTTTAAATGCAAAGTTAAATTGGATTTAGATTCATATGAAAGTTGTTTGGAATTCATATCAGAAGTTTCAAAAATATTGCTTGATTTGGATTCAAAATTTGGAGGCAAGGAAGAAGGTGTTGTTTTAAATTATCCAAATTATAAAGTCAAAATTCAACAATCTTATCAAGTCGATCAAGCAGCAAGAGCAATTATAAAAGACAAATGGAGAGCCGATTCTACAACAGAATCTGATTATTGGAATTTTGTTGGGAAATCGGCAGATTTATTATTGAATGGAATTCCGCTAAAAGGTCAAATTTCTGACTCGCTCATAAACCTTTCAAATGCAATAAAGAATTATAAAATAACGTTTCAGCATCCAAAGAAAAATTTAACTCAAATAAAAGACGATATTCAAAGTTTAGCAAAAAAGAAATTAATTCAGCATTTTGAGGGAAATAATAATTTCTTATTTTTAGGTAAAATGAGAATTTTAACAAACGCTCACTATGATATTATTAAAAATGGATTAAAAAAATATGATGGCGGAGTAATTGCACTTGTTTCAAATAAGGAAACAAAAAATTATGAAATTATTAGAAATCAAATGCTAAAAGCAGCATTCCCAAGTATTGACATTATAAATGTAAATTCTGGATATTTGCCAAGTATTGTTAGTAAATGTCCAATTAATATAAATGTTATTTTATGCGGAACTGATCGATTTGAGGACTATTCCAATCAAGTTGCAAAATATTTACCTGGAGTAAAAGTCGTTGAAACTCCGAGAAATTCGAGTGCAATTTCTGCAAGCAAGGTGATTGATTCGATTGACAATTTCGAATTTTTTAAAGCAAATACTCCAAAAGAAATTCATAAATTCTATAATTCTTTACTCCAAATATTTAAAAATTCAAAATCTTAGCCTTCGGCTAAATTTTTGAAAGCAGCCGGAAATTAAATTCATTTTATTATATATTATATAATAAAACAAAAAATTCTGGTATGGCGCTCTTAAAATAACGAATCCAAACCTTCGGTTAAAATTCGTAAAAAAATTAAAATCTCGGTTTAAAAAATTCAAAAAATTACAATTTTTACATTTAAATGTTATAGGTGTAAAATTTTGCATTTTTAAAATCGCAAATTAAAATACTAAAAATATGCTTATGCATAAAATTAGTAAACTTTAATATATTATAATTAAATCAAAAGGGATCAAACTAAATCTTAGAGGCACTACGTCTACGCGCTAAAAACAACCGATTTAAATTACGTGAAATTTCAGTTTTAATATTATATAATTCTAATAAAAAAGAAAGGATTTAAATGAGTATGTTTATAAACTCAAACTTCGTTTATATTGACGAAGCGCAAAAAAAATTAAATGTTACAAAAAATTGGCTTATTATGGCATTTAAAAAGAATCCGGATTTTGAGGACGCTGGACTAGTAATCAAAATTGGTAATTGCAGATTTTTTGACTGTGTCCAAAATCCATTTAAACATAAAATTACCGATTTTACAGATTTTAGTCGACTACTCCCGCTTGCGTATCTAAAACGCAATTTTGGATTTGATCCTAATTTTTGTAAGTTTGGTAAAGTTGTTGAATTGTTTGGAAAGAAATGGTTTGAGTTCGATTCCGAATTTTATAATGCTCATAAACGCGATGTTTGGTATCATTGTAAGGCGGATAAGCTAGACGATTTCAAGGATTTCAAAACAATTCAAGTCTCAAAAAATGATTATATTGTGATTTATTAAAATGATTCTTAACTTAGATGCAGATTTAGTAATTTTAACGTCATTTGAAATGTCTCCGACTCTCCGAAGTCCAAGAGAACACGGTCTTTCGGGACATATTTTCGAATGTTTAGATTACTATTATTTGCTATCTAAGCATATGAAAGTAAAAGTTTTAATTCCGGAGCTCGTAAAGCCGGAAACTTTTGATTCTTTTGTAAAATCACATTATAATGTAAAATTTGACAAATCCGATTTCATTTTTACAAATTATTTTGATTTATTGAAATGCAAAAAAATATTAATAGTTGATGGCGGATTTTGGTTTATTCAAAAATATAGAAATCGTCTTTGCGGAAAAATATTTGTATTCGCCTGCGGCGCAGATCCAATAAATGCCGATTATTCGATACTTGCTGATTTTAAAGTATACAATCAACGGTATCCAAATATGATTGATTATACTAAAAAAATATTGCCAAATTTAAAAAGAATTCCGGGAGATCGGCCATTTGCACATATTACAAAAAATTGTAAATCATTAACTCCGGATCAAATTGATAGACTTTTGAACAAATATCCGGATATTCTTGCTTATTCTGATTCTAAAGATATTACGGAGAATGAAAAATATAAAAATAATTTTACTTCGAAACAAATCCGTAATTTTAGTTTTAGTAAATTCATTTATACTCCAGTTTTAAGACATTTTGATTGTAGTCCAAGACTTATAATAGAATGTCAAATATTACAAATTCCGTTTGAACTTTTTGAGATCGATTATTATGATCCAGGACTACAAAGGCGACTTGATTCGCCATTTGAGGAATTCGTTCTTACTACGGGCGATCCAATAATTGATATTCTTAATGCATAAAAATCGTAAACTTTTAAATGGTAAAATTAAAACAAAAAGGTATAAAAATGGTAAAAGGTTCTGATACTCCATATTATGATATTCCACAAAATGCAAAAAATGTTCAGGATATCATTGAGCATTTTGAAATGAATTTTGCCCAAGGCAACATATTAAAATCAATTTGGTGTTGTAATATCGGAAGACATTCTGGAACAGACTATGAGCGCGATTTAAATAAGATTATTTGGTTTGCAAATCGAGAATTAAAGCGTATTAAAGCTAACGAAAGTAAATAATGGAAGCATTTGAAAATAGTTTTAGAATTGGTTATGATTATTATATAAGATATTTTGACGGAAATCAATCAAAAATAAAGAAAATTCCAAGCTTTAATGAACGGTATGTTGAGGACATTTCAGGTGATTTTACATATTTTTTAAATCCTGAAATTAAACTTCGACGCATTACTAAAAAAACTGATTTACCAGTTTATGGTAATTATAAACCGGATCTTTGTTATATTCGCGATTTTTATTGGCAAAAAAATTATAACAAATCTCCAAGATATTGGTTTCTTGATATTGAAACAACCGCAAAAAGATCCGTCGATACTAAATCATTCCCTGAAACTATTGTATGTATCCAGATTTATGATTCAAAAACAAATACTGTAATTGTTTTTAGTTTAACTGATTTTATCAAAGGAATTGATTATACGGAATCCGAATCTGGTAATTATACATTTAATGGAGAAGTATTTGATTTTAAATTAAAATATTTTAAATTAAATTCAGAAGCCGAATTAATTCTTGCATTTTTTAAGCTAATAAAAACATTAAATCCAGCTATAATTTCTGCATATAACGGAGAAGGGTTTGACTTCGGATATCTATTTGCAAGAGCAACAAAACTTGGAATTCCACTTAATTTTAGTCCTTATGGAGAATCAAAATTAAATGAATTAGTTTTAAATCAAGGAATTTTTGAAGTTGATTCACCAGGTATTTCGTATATTGATTATATGAAAGTTTATAAAAACTTTAATTTTGAGCCAAAAAGTTCGTATTCTCTCGACAATATTGCAGAAGTCGAGGTCGGACTTAAAAAAGTAAATCACGACTGTTTCAAAACTTTCGACGGATTTCGAACAGGTTCTGGATATATTAGACCAGATTCTAAGCCAACGGGAGCTTTTGAACTTGAATTATATAATGCAAAATCAGAAGCTGAAATATCTAAAATATGCAATAAATGGTTTATTCATTACGCAATTATTGATGTATATATATTAAATAAAATAGAATTAAAATTGAGTATTTTTAATACAATGACAAATATGGCAGAAATTTACGGAGTTAATATTAAAGATACTGTAAAAACTGTTATGCCGTGGGCTCAATATATTGCCAATTCTGCGTATCTCAAAAAACAAATATTACCATCGTATGATATGAAGGCAGAGGATACTTCTGGTATTCAATTAAAAGGCGGATTTGTAATGGATCCAATAAAAGGAAAATGTAATTATGGCTTTTCTCTTGATGTCAATAGTATGTATCCATCTCAAATTATGGCATTTAATATTAGTCCAGAAACATTAGTGGAATTCAAAGATTTGCCAAAAGATTTGCAATTGGAAATCCAAAATCTAAATTTAAGCGAAGACGAATTATATCACATTAATGAATATTTCAAGGATACTCATAGATTTGATAAATATTCGAAATTGCTGCAAAAGTATAATTTATGCGGATCGCTATTTGGAACACATTTTGATAAATCAAAAAAAGGTATTATTCCAGAATTAATTGAAGCCGGTTTCAACAATAGAAAAAGATATAAATTGAAAATGCTTGGACATCGCAATAAAGCGGCAGAAATTAAAAAAGAATTGGAATCTAGAAAACTTATATGACAGTATTTGAAGCAAAAAATCCGATTGATTTTTCACTTGACATATATCCTAGTATGTTTTGTAATTATAATTGTTCATATTGTTTTGCGAAATCAAGATTGAATAAAAAATATTTTGATACTCATTATTATTTCGATAGAATAATTGATTTTGTAAAATTTAATTCCGAATTCACTTTTCTTATTGCAATTCTTGGCGGAGAGCCAACATTAATAAAAGATTTTGATTTGGAACTCCAAAGACTTTGCGAAGTCGATAATATTAAAGTCGTCGAAATTATTACAAATACATCAAACTTAGAAAAAATAATTAAAAATCCAAAAATAATTGTAACGATTAGTCCTCATATTAAATATTTTAATTTTGAAAAGACGTTTAATTTTTTAAATTCGTGGGACGGTGTTGTAAATATGAATTTACCAATTGATAGGATTGAAAATATTATTCCATATTTAGATCAATATAAACAAATTGCAAAATTAATAAATGGTGAATTAAATATTTCTCCACTGTCCCAACTTGTTGGAACTGAAAAATATAAGGAAGTTATGAATTTTATATTTGAAAATTTTAGTATGGATAGAGTTAAAAGAAATTTGAATGTTGATGAATTTTATATAAATTCAAAATTAGTTTCGCAATCCGAATATATTAAAAAATTATTAAATCTCCAAGGTAAAAAATGTATTTGCGAGCCAGATGGATTTGATATTGACGAAAAATTACAATTATTTTGGTCTTGTAAGGATTTTACGGTTTTAGCTGATTTAAATACTGATTATAAATACAAAATTTCAGCAAGAAACAAAATTGCGTGTGACACGAGTAAATGTAATTTGCTGTGCTATGCTGAATTTAAAAGAAGCTTTTTATGCTGACTCATTTTGCCGACGGCAATTTTTCAAAAATTAAGCAAGTTGAAATAAAAGTAACATTTGAATGTAACTGGAATTGCTATTATTGCGCTGAAAATACTCATTGTAGAGAGCCGATTGATTTTAATTTAGTTTTACAAAATATTGAAAAATATAAGGATTTTAAAATTATTTTAAGTGGCGGAGAGCCCGGATTGCTTACTGAAGCTCAGTGGAAATCAATATTTAAAATTAAAGATTCAAATTTAGAGCTTAATACAAATGGAACATTTTTAAAAAGATATCCACAATTTGTTAATAAATTTGATAAAATAAATTATCACTGTTCAATTGATTTGGATTTTTGTCAATTTTTTAATTATAAAAATATAGAATATTTAATAATTGTTACTGATTCAAACTTTCATAAACTTGAAGCGTTTTTAGATTCATATAAATCAATTAATTTTAATGTAATTGCTTGTAATATGAATTTTGATAATTATAAATCTTTTAAAAATTTTTATGAATTATATAATATAATAAAAAATAAAAATGTTTTGGCGAAATCAAAATATGCGATATTGACTGGAAAAGATTTGTATGCTGATACTTTGTATATTTAAAAATTCAACTTTTTAATATTATAATTGTCTCATAAATAAATTAAGAATTAAAAGGATTTACAAATGAATGAAGATCTAACGGGAATTGACCCACTACTTGGGCCAGAAATTGAATCAGAAATTTTAAAAGCAGAAATTGAGTTTGTTACTGCGATTACGGATTATGAAGCAGAAATCCGTGAATTAAAGGAGAAATTCAAAGAAACTGCCCAGGAGTTTGCTGTTAAGGGAGTTGAAACAAAGTTAGTCCAAAAAGCAGTAAAACAAATTGCAAAAGATCATAAACTTACTCCACAGCAATCACAAATTAGGCAAAAGATTTATGAGAATATTTCGAGAAATCCAGATGCTGTCGCAAGGATTTTGGCAGTTTTTAATTCTTAACTTTTAAATAGCAAAGAATAAATAATAATAAAAGGTTAAAAATGAACCTAATATTAGAAAATTCTTTGCGAGAATTTAAAGATTCTCATTACCGAATTGATGAGGATATTAATGCCGATATGTATGCTCAACTTCTCGGTAAAATTATAAATGCAAAAACAAAAAGTTTTATCGGAAATTTTATTGGAGAAGTCAGACCACTTTCGCAGCCATCTGGAATCATAATGGCAAAGCAAACAAGCCAATATAATGTAAATCCTCTTGAATTTAAAATTATTGAAAAGCTAATAAATGTAACAACTTCAAAAGCACATATCAAAATAACTGCAGAAGCTTGGGATGATTTAATGGCGCTTCTAAAATATTCTGGAGAAGCTGTTGTTGTTCCGGATATGCTTGTAAATTTCATAAAGGATGTATCGGGTAGAATTGAAACTGAAGCAGTTTTAAAATTACTAAAAGATTCTGCTCAGCTGGATCCTGATTTAAATTTACCTGCAAATGTTTTAGCCAATGCTGAAACTTGTTTATTTTATATTTTGAAAAAAATCAATACACTTATTTTAAAAATGAACGAAACAAATTTCAAAACATATGACGGTTTTTGTATTTTGCCACAATCATTATTTGCATCAGGTGTGCTAAGTTTGACATTTGCATACGGCCAAATGGTCGATTCAAATGATTTGAATAATCCAAATCAATATTTTCTCGGAAAATTAGCAAATGTTAAATTTTTTGTAAATCCAAATAAGGATGAGGAATTTGCAATTGTTGGATTAAAATCAGAAGCAGAAGCAGGTGTAAGTTCATTTTATTATTGTCCTTATTCAATGAATTTGCAATTTGCCGACGTTTTTCAAACCGGCCATAAAACAATTCACGTATTTAGCCGAAATGGATTTGAAATCAATCCTTGCCACGATAAGGCAACTGATCCGTATGTTTATAAGTTTAAAATAACTAAATAATTTTAAAAAAATCGAATATTAATAATTTTACATTTAGATACGAAATTTAATAATTTTACATTTAGATGTAATTTTATTAATATTTCGTTTTTCTGAAATCAGTTAAAATTACTAATTATTTAAAAAATGAAAATAGCAGTTTTAAATTTTTTAAATGTTCTAAATGGAACTGCATTTGATGCATTTGAGTATTTTTATAGACTTTGGGAATTTAATAAAGATACTTATTTAATTTTAAAATATCCGATATTTAATGAAACTTTTTTAAATCTAAAATATTCTATTGATTCTAAATGCTTTGATTCAATAATTTTTGATACTTCCGGTAAATATGATACCGCCCTGGCTTTTAATAGTTCTGATTTACTTAAAATTAATGCAAACCGAAAAATATGCATTTCACACGATTTAGTAAATTATAGTGGAATAGAATATTACGATGAATTCTTTAGATTCCGAAATTATACCCACAAATTATACTTCGATATTCATAAAATTTATAAACATTCAAATTGCACATATATAAGATGCTTTAAGCCAGATTTTAAAATAGCAAATCAGTTTAAACCGTATAAATTTATGGACTTCAATAATAACTTCAGACTCACAACTTCATATACTGGTGATTTTTTTAAAAATTTTAATCAATTTGTATATATCAAAAATACAAATGTTTTTGATAAGCATCCAAGGATTTTTAGCGAGTGTGCTTATCAAAATATAAAATGTCACTATTACAATACAACGGATTTAATCGATAATTCATATGCAAGATTTTTGGATTCCAAAAATTTAGATTTGCGCGATATCAAAAATGATTCTCTTATAAAATCAATTTTGGATTCTTAAACCCTGCGTATTTTAACCTTCGGTTAATTTTCGCAATTTTTAAGCGTGCCGGAATTTAAATTTATTTTATTATATATTATATAATAAAACAAAAAAAATCCGGTATGGTGCTTTGAAAATCACGAATCTAAACCTTCGGTTAAAAATCGTAAAAATTTAAAAAATCAAAAATTTACGACTTTTACATTTAAATGTAAAATACGTAATTTTTTGATACTTTTAATAAGATTTTAAATATTTGAATTTAGAATATAAAAATCCCTAAGTTTTTCGAGATTTGCATTATAGAATTTTGAGTATTTGAATTTTGCTTTTATAACATCTAAATCAATATTTTTATTTAAGGCATAAAATTTAACAAATTTATTATAATCCGATTTCATACACTTTT
>CAUTVF010000001.1:0-57964 GCA_963541805.1 uncultured Alphaproteobacteria bacterium | reverse complement strand
TTATTTAGTGGGTTTGTTGTAATATCTATTCTTGCATCTTGTAGCAGTGATGTAGATTATTCGAAATTATCTGCAGAGGAAATTTATAAAATTGGAGAGCAAGAATTTAAGGATGAGCATTATTCAACCGCAGCAGAGGCTTATTCCAATATTGATACAAATTATCCATATTCCTCTCTTGCAAGTGTTGGATTATTAAAAGGGGCATTTGCATATTACAAAGATGATAAGTACAATGAAGCGCTGGATTTGATCGATAAATTTTTGAGAATTAATCCAAATTCTTCTGATGTTAGTTATGCGTATTATTTGCAAATTCAGTGTTATTTAAAACAAATGTCAGATTATCGTAGAGATCAAATGGCAACGGTTGATGCGCTAAAATCAATTGAGTATTTAAAACAGAATTATCCTGAATCAGAATATACTAAAGAATTATTGCCCAATATAGAGTTGTTAAATAATCAACTTGCTGCAAAAGAATTACAAGTTGGCAAAGAAGAATTGAGGATTAATAATTTTGCAGCAGCGATAAATAGTTTTCAAATAGTTATTGATAAATATAATAAATCTGCACTTGTCCCAGAGGCATTGTATAGATTAATTGAAACATATACTTCAATGAATTTACCAGATTTTCGTAAAATTATATATGATAAATTATCCGTTGATTATCCAAATAATGTTTGGAAGGTTCGTGCCGATAATTTGATTAATAACATCATTTAAATTAATATGAACAGGTCTAGTATGAAAAAAACAGGTAATAAACCGATTAAAAAAAATCGCAAAGAATCTATTACTGAAACATTAATAAATAACAGTAAGAAGTTGGTTTCAGAAACAATTGGGACAGGTAAAAAGATTTTAACCGATACAAAATCAGTTTTAATTGATAAAGCAGATGTAATAATAGAAGCGGGAAAACAAGTTGCCAAGTTTATAGTAAATACGAAAGCAAAAATTATTGATGCTAATTCTATTAATAAAAAAAGAGAACCTGTAAATATTATTTGTATTAAGTATAGTAATTCGTATGGACCAGAATATGTTAATAGATTATTTAATATGGTGCTTACCAATATAAATATTCCATTTCGTTTTTATTGTTTTACTGATGATAGTTCTGGAATTGATGAAAGAGTAATTATAAAAGATATTCCTGTATTCAAGGATTCTGATGGTGATGTTTTATCTGGATTTTCAACTTATAATAAGGATGTTGGATTTTGCTCTGATGATTTAGGTGGTTATGAGTTGCGTGATAAAAGGGTTCTAGTTTTGGATTTGGATGTAATTATTACAGATAATATAGATGATTTATTTTCATGTAATAATTATCCTGATGAATTTATTATCACAAAGGATTTTAGTAAAGGTCAAAATAATACAAGATTTGGGCAAGCTTCTTGTTATTCGTTTCGTGTTGGCACATTGGGATATATTAAAGAGTATTATGAAAATAATATGAACTTAGTTCATAAAAAATATAAAACATCATCTCAAGAATTTTTATCAGATATGATTATGAAAAAATATGGGGTATTACGTTTTTGGCCTGATAGCTGGGTTAGGAGTTTTAAAAAACATTGTTTACCAAATGTATTTTTGCGTTGGATAAAGAAACCAAAGTTTCCAAATGGAGCAAAAATTATTTATTTCAGTGGTTACCCTAATCCAAGTGATGCGTTGGTTGGTAGATGGGCTCCAGTCGGACAAAGTGTACCATTTATAAAAAGAATATATAAGCATGTTCGCCCAACAAAATGGATTGCTGATTATTGGAAATAAGAAATAAAAAATCCCCCAGTAATTACTGGGGAAAATAGGGCAATGAAAGATTGATATATCATATCAATTTTTCTCTTTCTATTATTTCTTGCCGTAGAGAGAGCACTTCTTTGTCTTCTTTACGCAGTTCACGACATCTCTTAATCTTTGTCTCCGGGTCGTAATGTGTCGATCTTTTTGTACAAGGTACACAAGGTGGATCTAACCGATTTAGTTCATCTTGTATCTGCATATGCCTTTTCCACAGATCATCACATACCAATCCCCAAGGACCATTATAAAATCTTCTGCACTTATCAAGCTCACTCTCACCAAACCACATACAAATACCTCCTAAATTGTAATTTTATTGTTGCTAATTTTAAACTAAAAAAAATATTTGTCAATAATTAATTTTTAAATTGTAATAAAAAGGTCTACCTCATTGAGGTAAACCGTTTTATTTAAATTGTGAATGTTTTTTGACTACACTTTTTTTTGTATTCATCGAGTACATCCAAAAAATTAGCTATTATAATACGCTTTTTTTTGGCATCGTGAAGTTCCCCGGCGAACCAATTTGCTGCATCATATCCATTATTACTCTTCAGGACACTTAGCAGGGCTTTGTTTTCGATATAATCTCTCTCAATAGTATCTTGTAGATATTGGATTGTATCAACCATATATTTCTCCCTAAAAATATTGTTCTAACTTATGATAATAAACAAAAATATATTTTGTCAATTTATTTGTTAGAAATTGTATAAATCTTACTTGGACAACAATTTATGAGATTCATTTATATTGGGTAACCAAAATGGTGCCGGTGGAGGGAATCGGACCCGCGATCTCTCCCTTACCAAGGGAGTGCTTTACCACTAAGCCACACCGGCAATGCTTATGTTTTTCCATTCCAGATGATGTAGGGAGTTTAATTAATAAAAAGCGCTTGTCAAATTGTATTTGAAAATATAGGAAAAATAAGGCAAAATAGAGTAGAGGGAACTATGAAATTTAGATTATTATATCAAGGGGAGATAAAAACATATCCTAAACAAAGGGCAAGACATATAAACGATATTCGTGCATATTTTTCTGCACAGTTAAAGCGATTGTTAGAAATTCCACCATATTCTGCAATAAATGACTATATTTATTTGAATGGGTACAAAAATAAAAAGAATATTGTTAAAAAGGTCGGGGGCCTTATATTTATTCCAATAATTTCTCCAGAGTTAGATTTGGTTGCTGAACTTGATATTTTAATAATGCATCCTGAAGTATTAGGAACTGCCAGAGCAGATATTGATAATCGATTAAAAACTTTGCTTGATGGATTGCGTCGTCCTCAAGTATCTCAAGAAATAACAGATAATTTAGTAAAGAAATTTGGCAACAAGCCTATTTATACGTTGTTTGATGATGATAGACTTGTAACAAAAATCACAGTTAATACTACGCATTTATTAGAGTATAAAAATATAACAGATATGGTTTTAGTAATTGCTGTGAATATTCGTGCATCAAAAGGTACAAAGGATAACTTACAATTGATTCTATAAACTTTATATTTATTAAGATATTTATTTTAGATATATGTATACCATTAAGGTAAATGGGTAGTAGATAGAGTTTAGAAGAGGATCTCTGTAGTATTCGTATTTCTTTGTTCTTAATACTAATTCTTGTTGTAATAGTGATATTAATTCTAATCCATTTGTTTGATTGCTAAATTCATTCAGTACTTTATTTAACATAACCAGTGTTTACCTTGGGAGATTGTTATAGTAATTCAGATGCTGAAATACCCTATTTATAACTGGAAAACTACCATCTTTAATCATTTCTGTTTTGTTAATCTGTATGCCTTTAGTAATTATATAAACTTCTTTTATTAATTTTTAGATTCTGTTCATTTTTTAATTGGTATTCCTATTGTGTTCATAACTGTAGTTAATTCATTTTTTGCAGCAATGTGCGATATAGTCAATTTATTTTGTAATAATGGTTCGTTGACTATATCTGATATTGTAAGTCCTTTTAAAAATAATTCTCTATATATTACTCTTTCACCGATACCTGATAAATATTTAAAACCTATTTCTTCTGAAAAATATTTTAACATTTTATCTACTTCTTTTTTATTATTGGCTTCAATATGTGCAACCCGATTTCTAAGAACGATCCATTTAAAATTTTGCTTTATTTCTTGACCAATTTCTGGATTATTTATTCTGCTATTTAGTTTTTCAACATTTTTAGTATAATGACTTTTCTCCAAAATATTTTTTTCTACATCAATTTTTGCAATAACATCCAAATCAAGCAAGCTATCATTAACAGGAGTAATTAAAATATCTGCATTTTTGTGCCCTGTATTTGATAAATGATTATATGTTCCAGGTGTATCAATTATTATTATGTCAAAATTATTTTTAAGTGAATCTATTTCATAATCTAAATCTTCCATATCTTCTTTTGCTGCAATTTCATCAGAAAATAATTGGGGAGTAATCACCAGATGTTCTGGTATTGGTAAGACCATATTTTTACTTTTACAAAAATTAATACGATTTTCAATGTAATGTGTTAAGGTGCCTTGGCGCCCATCAAGATCAATTGTTGCAACTTTATATCCAGAGTACATATAGGCAACTGCAAAATGAAAAGAAAGAGTTGATTTTCCAGATCCTCCTTTTTCATTTCCAACAACAATTACTTTTGGTAAAGATTCACACATATTTTTCTTTTCAATTAGTTATCGCCATGGTAGCAAAATTTTAATAATTTTCAAGTTACATTAAATGTTCATAGTGGCTTTTGTAACTCAGATTTATCAAAGTCAGTTAGCGAGTTTTCTATGATAATTTTTTTGACGAAGAATAAATAATCTTGGGTGGTAGAGTAATGTTTCATAGTATCACCTAAATTTATTCCATTATATGAGATTCCTTGTCTATATAATGATTTTCTGGTAGTTCTGAAGTGTTTGTAATATTTGCTGGAATTTAAAATATTTGCATAACTTCTGACAGATTCTATTAGAGTAGGGAATGTTTTTATTCTGTGGTGGAGTTTAGAGTCTCTTTCTCGTGGTATCATCCCATCATATTTCCATGTCCACTCTGCGAATAGTGCGTTTCCATTTATTAAAAAGTATGATTTTCCCCATCCAGTTTCTTGTATTGCTTGTGCAAGGGCTAAAGAAACAGGAATTATATCGACTCTATTCATCAATTCATTTAAATCATTACTTACTTTATATTTTTGTGAAATTTTTTTTAAAAATTCTAATTCTGCCGTTTGCAATGTAATGTTTTTTTGTTTTTTATGCTTAATTTTAATTACTATATTTCTTTCATTTATAATTTCTTCATTAACTTTCAAAATCAGTGGCAGTACAATCTGAATAAAAATATTTTTTCTAATGTATTTATTTTGTATAGCATCAAAATCTTTCGGAAAATATTTTATAAATAATCGAGGAACTTTTGATTTATTATTGCGTATTGAGTATAAATTATAATTTTTTTGATTAAATATAGTTTGTAGTTTATTAAAATTATTAATTTCTTTATTACTTTTATATTTATTGAATATTAAGGCAAAAACAAACAATAAAACAAATACAAAAATTGAAAGAAAAAAAGGATAGTTTTTCTTAATTAAGTTATCAAAAAATATAATTAACTTTTTTAAAACTGCTGAACAGTAAATATTTCTTCTGAAAACTCTTTTATATTTCATATAGACTTATTATAACTTATTACTGTTTAAATAGTTGTAGCTAATCATCATCTTTAACGATTACAAAAGTATTTCCAATTGATTTACTTTTATTCCAATACTTTTTTTTACCAGATGCAAAAGTTACAGAATTATCGTAGTTTAAAGAGATCACATCAATATCAATTAATACATTCAATAACTTTTGCATTTCTCCGGCAGCATTTAAACATCCTTTGGTCGGACGATATAATACTTTGGTATTTTTGTCTTCATATGTTGGAGGGTTATTTGGATCAGCAGAATTTCCATGAATACGCAACAAATTTCGCCCAGTTACAGCATAACCTAAGGCATACTCATTTATCCAATAGTCATTCCAATATTTTTCATTGATAATTTCAGACATAATGTAGTAATCAAAGTTATAAGGTGCCGCTCCAACAGGTAACCATCCAGAATCTATATCCAAGTATGGTTTATCACCTAATTCCAAATTTTCTTCATTTTTCATAACCCCCTCCAATCTATAAATTCCTTGGGGGGTATTTGAATCTGGATCAATTCTGTCATTTTTACCCTTTTTTAAATTAACACGAGACAATCCCATTACTGGTAATTTCCAATCATCACCATTTGAATTTTTAATCCACTCTCCTTTATGTTTGATTTTTATATATCCAGTTGTCAGTCTATTTTTTGGTAAAATAACATATAACAATGTTAACTTATTTCCTTTATCATAATCCATCAAATCGTCAATATTTGCTTGTTTATATTTAATTGGTTTTAAAACTTCATCTGTTGGATAAAAACACCACCCATATTTTTTTGATCTATTTGATCTTGGATAAACTATACACGGTACAACTTGCTTGCTTTCGAATTTAATTGGAGAATTGTCAAAATAATCATCATATTTTTGATATGTTTTTTTTGTTTTATCTTCAGCTATTCTATATGTGTTAATTTCGTCTGTATTAAATAAAATTTCATCTCCTGGTCTAAATCTGTATGGCATAAATGTAACACTTGGATCATCGTTTACGGCACGATAAATAATCTGATTATTGTTAAATAAATTTCCAACGTATTCATTTTGAATGGGAGATCCATAATTGACGCGTTCTATAAAACGTACTTCTTTTTGATATGCTTCTCCATCAGATAATTCGACGCGATACTTTTTTATTTCAGCTTTGGTTTCAAAACAAAAAAGTACAGAACCTATGAGTAATTGAAGTAAATATTTTCTTGCTAATTTCATTCTATAATCCATTTAATGAAAACTATTTGCATGCTATAGTATAAGAGTTGGTAATGCAAATTAATTTTTGTGAGATATTTGAAACACTGCAATTCCAAGTAGTGTTTTATTTTTTTTGATTTTTGATAAATAATTAAATATATTTTCTTCTATTACTTTTTTTTGTACATAGCTTGCGTGTAAAAATACAATTTTATTTTGTTTTTTTATTAAAAATCCTACATGATTTACGTCGATATTTTTGTCTTGTCCAATTATTGCCATTAATGATATCGTCGGTAATAGATTTTTTAAATTATTAAAATTTATAGTCGTAAAATCACCAGATTTAATATAGTCAATTGTAAGATATTCTATATTCTTCTTAATATTTATGTTATGATTTTCTTTGAACCATTCCGATTTATTAATTGTTACTTTTTTAGATGTTATTTTGTGGTTACAACTTATTTTTTGAGATATGTTGGTTATATTATATACAGGATTATTTTTGATCAAATCTAATACAAAAAAATGATTGCGATTTTCACAACTGTTAATTGCATTTTTATAACGTATTTTTTGTAGGCTTTTTTGAAAATCTTGATTAAATAAATTTTGTTGTGTTTCATATTGTGCTAATACAGTTTCAACAAATGTGACACAATCAAAATTTTTAATTTCTTTATATGTTGGTACGTATTCATTTGATTTACATTTAATTGAATTTGCTTGGTATGGATAATTTATAAAACTGTAAGCAATATCAATTAATTTGTTTTCTTGTATTCTATTTGGTAATAAAAAATACCACACGCTAAAAGTAAAACACAAAAAAAATATATATAATATTTTAATTTTCATATTTTAATTATCTATTGAAAATAATTAATAGCAATATTTTTTCTTGCGAATGGTACAAGGACAATATACTATCGCCATACAAAAATATAATTATCGATTATCATGTTAAAACAATTAAAAAGAATTAACTTCAATTCAATTAGAAAAATTCGAAACTTTATTAAAGAAAATCACCATAAATCTAAATTTGATATATGGAGCATTATTTTGTTTGGGTCTGTGTTATCATTGGTGGTGGTGATATACGTGTTTGCTCGTTTTAGTATAGAATTGCCAGATTATGAAAAATTATCAGAATATCGTCCATCTGTGATCAGTCGGTTTTATGCAGGTGATGGAACTTTACTTGTAGAATATGCAGAAGAAAATCGTATTTTTGTTGAATATGATCAGTTACCTGCCAATTTGATTAATGCTTTTTTATCTGCGGAGGATAGAAAATTTTGGAATCACTCTGGAATAGATTTTATGGGTATACTGCGTGCCAGTATAATGAATTTTATTTCATTTTTTACAGGTGGATCTTTTCAAGGTGCTTCGACAATCACCCAACAGGTTGCAAAAAATTTCTTTTTAACTCCTGAGCGATCTATAAGTCGTAAGATAAAAGAAGCAATACTTGCACTGAAAATTGAAAGGGCTTTTACAAAAAGGCATATATTGGTTTTATACTTTAACCAAATTTATTTGGGGGCAAAGTCATTTGGTGTTGCAGCGGCGGCACAGGCATATTTTAATAAATCTTTAAAAGAATTATCTTTATCTGAATGTGCTTTTTTAGCGGCCTTACCAAAAGCACCCAATAATTATAATCCTATAACAAAAAAAGAACGTGCAATTAATCGGCGTAATTGGGTGTTGCGTAGAATGTTAAAACAGGGTTATATTTCACAAGAGCAATATATTCTTGCAAAAGGTGAGGATTTACAACTAAGTTCAAGGTTATCTAACTCTTATGAAAATGCTAATTTATATTTTACCGAAGAAGTCAGAAGAGAATTAGAGGAAAAATACGGTAGTGAGCAATTATATCGAAGTGGCTTTTCTGTGCGTACCACTGCAGATTCTAATTTTCAAAAATATGCAACAGCAGCACTGCGTAATACAATTTTAAATTATGATCGTAGGACTGGATGGAAAGGGGCGGATGCAAATTATGATTTTGAAAATTTGTCTTGGGTGGATGAGGAATTAAGTAAAGGTAATCTTGTGACAAATGGTGAAGTTAATTCAGACATTGTTGGTAAAAGTAAAATAGATCGTTTGTTAAAATTGAAGCAAGATTTAAATAATAATTCTAAAAATTTACCATCTTGGTATTTTGTTTTGATGTATGATAATTTAATTTCTGGTATGGAAAAGCATGGATGGAGAAAAGCAATTGTTTTGTCAGTTGATGATTTAAACGCAACGGTTGGTTTGAAAGATCAAACAACAGGAATAATTAAATTACGTTCTTCTATTTGGGCGCGTCCAACCGACAAAAAAACAATGACTGTTGGTCCTGTTCCAAATTCAATGAAAAAAATTTTAAATGTTGGAGATATTGTTTTTGTTGTTAATGCTTCTGTTACTGGCGAGTATGAATTGAAACAATCCCCGAAACTTGAGGGAGCTTTAGTCGCGCTTGATCCTCATACAGGGCGTGTTTTGGCAGCGGTTGGTGGATTTTCATATTACAAAAGTAAATTTAATCGTGTGACACAAGCAAAAAGACAACCAGGATCCACAATTAAACCATTTATTTATTTAGCAGGATTGGAAAATGGTTATGAACCAAACTCTGTATTACTGGATGCTCCCCTTGTTGCGACAAAAGAGGATGGAAATTTGTGGAAACCTGATAATTTTGATTACAAGTTTTTAGGTAACATGACATTCAGGAATGCTTTGCAAAGATCCAGAAATGGGCCAGCAGTACGATTGGCAAATTCAATTGGAATTGGGACGGCAATTAGGATGGCTGAAAAGTTTGGGGTATATCATAATGTTAAAAGTTCAGATATAAATTTATCTATGGCTCTTGGATCTGGGGATACGACATTGCTTGATTTAACAACTGCATATGCATCCATTATTAATGGAGGTAAAAAAATTAACCCTAGATTTATTGACAGAATACAGGATAGAGATGGTAAAACGATATATAATTTCGATAGTAGGGTATGTCAAAATTGCCAGGTAAATGATGAAGACATAAGTAGTGATATTTTATTAAATCCTCCTAAAATTGATGATTTACGTAAACAGTTGGCAAGTTCCCAGAGCATATATCAATTAATTTCTATTATGGAGGGAGTCATAAAAAATGGAACTGGTACGATGGCACGAATCCCAGGTAGAACGATTGCCGGTAAAACCGGAACAACGAATGATAATAAGGATGGTTGGTTTGTTGGTGGTACAACGGGTTTGGTTGTAGGAGTTTGGTTTGGTTACGATATTCCTCAGAATATGGGGGAATATTATAATGGAGCTACATTATCAGCCCCAACGTTTGAAGCGTTTACATCAAAAGCTTTACGTGGTTATCGTGATAAGTCTTTTCCTGTGCCAAATGGTTTGAAATTTTTAAGAATTAACAAACAAACAGGTAAATTGGCATCTTCAAATGACAATCCGAAAGATATAATTTTGGAAGTTTTGAAAAGTGATACTGCTATCCAGTCGTCTCCTGATGATATAAAAGATTTTAATAATATCAAACAACCAGATAGAAAAAAAATATCGGTTGATTTAGATGGAATTTATTAATGGATAAAATAAATGACAATAAAAATATCAATATCTGGTGGTAAAAAATTATCTGGAATTGTTCCGATTCATGGAGCAAAAAATTCAGTGTTGGAATTAATACCGGCAACACTATTAACAGATGAAAAAGTTATATTAAAAAATGTTCCAAATTTAAAGGATGTTGCGACAATATTAAATTTAATGCAAGTATTCGGGGCTGATATTTGTTGGGATAAAAATGAACATACAATAACAATCATGACAAAGGATTTAAAATCCTGTATTGCTCCGTATGATATTGTCAAAACTATGCGTGCATCGATTTATGTTTTGGGTGCCCTTTTGGGTAGGTGTGGTCAAGCAAAGGTTTCATTTCCTGGAGGGTGTGTTTTAGGACCTCGTCCAATTGATTTACATATTGATGCTATGAAAAAATTGGGTGCTAATATTGAAATTATAAATGGTGATATTGTAGCAAATGTGGAATTAATAAATGGTAAACGTCAGTTAATTGGTGCAGTAATAGAACTGTTAAATGCACAAGGTAAAACAAGCCATGGAGGGACTGTTAATACTCTTTTGGCTGCTGTGTTGGCAAAAGGACAAACTATCATTAAATATGCGTCAATTGAACCTGAAATTGATGATTTGGTTCAAATGCTAAATTTAATGGGTGCTGATATTATTAAAAAGAATGATAATGGAATTAATACTTTAGTGATTAATGGTGTTGAAAAATTACATGGCTGTGAGTTTTCTGTAATGCCTGATCGTATTGAGGCACTGTCTTATGCGGTTGTTGGTGCACTTTGTAATGGACAGGTAAGTATTATAAATACAGATACTACAAAATATGAATATGCATTGAATAAGTTAAAAGATGCTGGGGTTATGTTGAATGTTTCTGGTGATAAGCGAGTATTAAATATCGATGGAGAAGCGACTTTAATTAATGCAATAGATATTACAACATCTCCATATCCGGGCTTTCCAACGGATGCTTTGCCGCAGTTTATGACTATGTTAGCATTGGCAAATGGAAAATCTAGAGTTCAAGAAAATGTTTTATCAGATCGTTTCCAATGTGTGCCTGAATTGCGTAGGATGGGAGCCGTTACAGAATTGGATAATAAATTGCAGAATGTGGTATATTTTACTGGAGTTGATTGTTTTTCTTCAGCCCGTGTTATGGCATCAGATTTACGCAGTGGTTTTGCTTTATTGATTGCTGGCTTAGTTGCTGCAGGAGATACAAGGACTGAAATATTGCGGGCATATCATATATATCGCGGATATGAAAATTTTGTAGAAATTTTAAGAAATTTGGGTGCTGATGTAGAAGAACAGTTTTATGATGAATAATTCAAATGTAATTATCTATATGATTAATAAAAAAACTTGGGTAAATCTACCCAAGTTTTTAATTTATACTGGTATTTATGATTACATCCTAGGAGCTTCTAAACTAGATAACTCCTTAACTGCTTTCAATGCCTGTTCAACTTGTTCCAAGCGTTCCATGTAAGAACTTTGAAATACTTGCATTTCATTATTTGTTAACGATTGTTTATACAAACTAGAATACATATCTTTTGCCAGCTCTAAATTTGCTTCTGCTAAACCATAATCTTTAACTTCTTTACGAAGCATTCCCAAAGATTGATAGGCATTTGCTTTAAAAAACACACCTTTATAAGTATTATCTGCTTTCGTAATTGCAGTATTATAATCGGTTATTGCAGATGCAACATTGTTCAATATTTTATGTACAATTGCGCGGTTAAAATACAAACTGATCTCATCAGGATTAAAGGCAATTGCTTTGTTATAATCATCCAATGCTCTTGGATATTCTTTTAAGAAATCACGATAAATGACTGCACGTGCTGCATAAAGTGAGAAGTTTGTTTGATCCAAATCAATTGCACGATTTATCTCATTTAATGCCCTTGGAGCATCTGCTGTAATATTATCACTTAAAAACACAATACGTAAAGCTCTCTTACGAAGTGCTTCTGCTTCTGGCTTTGCATTCGGAGAAGTTGGAGATTGATCAATTATGTAATTAATAACAGATTGTGTTTCATTTAATGGTTGATCAACTTTTTTCATATTCGACTGTTTTACAGAAGAATCATCCATACCTGAATCAAACCAAGTTTCCATTGTCTGACACGCAGAAACCGTAGCAGCAATCGCTACAAGCGCAAAATACTTTTTCATATTCCCTCCTTTGGAATTAAACTCTGGCAAGTATACAATTAAATAAAAGTTATTTCAATATTATTTGTTATATGCACTAACTTTGTTTAATATAGATTTGGTATTACCAATTGCTGTTATTAAATTTATTGCATCTATATTTGCAAAACCATTTTTAATTACATCTTTAAAAACAAATTTATAAAAATCTGTGTAAAAATCTTTTATGTTTATGATAAAGATTGGTTTATCAATTTCTTTTATCTGTTTTGCCACAATTACTTCTAATATTTCGTCAAATGTTCCAAATCCTCCTGGTAAAATAATAAATGCATCTGCTTTATTTATCATTGCAAGTTTTCTTTCTTGAAGATTTTTTAATATTTTAATTTTGTGATTTTTATGTTTTCGTGGGGTTTCAACTTTTATTAGTTCTTTTGTAGTAAAGCCGTATACTTTTCCGCCATTATCTAAACATGTATCAGATACAACTCCCATTAATCCAGTGTTGCCAGATCCAAATACTAAATTAATATTATTTTTTGCTAAAAATTTTCCAACAGCTTCTGCTGCAGTTATATAGTCATTTTGATATGTTTTTGTTCCAAATCTACTTCCACAAAATACACATATATTTGATATATTATTTTTAATTTTTCTACTAAACATATAAACCCTTTCGAATATTGATAAGCGGGTCATGGTATCACATAAAAAAATAACTTGAAAGGAATTTTATAAAATCTATAATTTCCTTGGATTATAATTATAATGGGGCAGTAATGGTAAAAGACGCAATTAATAATAAAATAACAGATAAAAATAAAGGTAAATTAGGTTTAAATCATTCAAAATACAGATTAGATAGTGCGAAGACAGTAATATTACAAGAGGCTTTAGGTCTTCAAAAATTGGCAGAATCATTTGATGATTCGGTATTTTGTAAGTCTTTTATACAAGTTCTTCATTTAATTGATTCATCTATTGCAAAAAAAGGAAAGTTAATTTTTATCGGAATGGGTAAAATGAGTTATGTTGCAAATAGGATTGCAGCAACGCTTACAAGTATTGGGGTTCCATCAGTTTATGTTCATGCAGCAGAGACAAGCCATGGTGATATGGGGATGATTTGTAAAAATGATGTTGTTTTTGCACTTTCCAACTCTGGGGAAAGTAAAGAGTTGTTTAACATGATTGATTATTGTAACAAGTTTAAAATAAGTCTTGTTGCGATGACAAGAAATGTAAATGGAAAATTAGCAAAGCAGTCTAATATTGTTTTACTTGCCCCTGAGATTGCAGAGGCATGTCCAATGGGTAAAGTGCCAACTGTTTCAACATCACAAATTGGGGCACTTGGTGATGCAATCGCAATCGTTATGGAGGAGCGAACCCATATGACACCTGAAAAATATAAACATTTTCATCCGGGTGGCGCGTTAGGTTCTTCGGTTATCCCCGTGTCTGATTTTTATAATCCAAATCATAATTTTATTGTTGTTAAAGATAACGATCCTTTAAAGGATTTGATTAATATGATTTCTGACAGAAAATATTCTTATGAGACTGTAATTGCGGTTGTGGATAATAAAGGACAGTGTGTTGGAAGTGTGAATATGATTGATTTAGTTAATAAAATTGCAGCAGGTAGTTTTGATAAGTTATTCGTACGTGATATTAAAAGTTCTGCTTTTGCAGTTGAATTAAATTGTTCTATGTTTGAAGCAAGTAATCTTATGAACAGAAATAACATATCTCATTGTTTTGTTGTAAAGAAATTAAAGCCAATAGGGGTACTGTATTTAAGTGATTTTTCAAAAACAAAAAACTGATTATAAGGAAAGAGATAATGTTAAAAATGAATATTAAAAAATGTTCTGAAACATTTAAAATGAAATTAAAGGAAAATGTTGTCCTTGCAACGGCAATTGCAAGTGTTGCTTTTGTATTGGCATTTACAATATTGGGACTTTCATTAGAAAAAAGTTTTTTTGTTAGAACCTTAACTGTTAAAGGTTTATCAGAACGTACAGTCAAAGCAGATTTTGCAATATGGAATATAGATATTGTAAAGGTTGGTGGGGATATTATAAATGTACAAAAGGCGCTTGATAAAGATATACAGATAATTAAAAAATTTTTAATTATGTCTGGTTTTAAAGATGAAGAAATTGAAAATTCTAATATTTCTGTTCGCGACAAGTTTGCAGGTTATGATTATGCACAATTAAAAGAAGCAAATGCAATTAAAGAACGTAGAAATGAAAGATATGTAATAACATCTGGTGTTGTTGTTAAATCAAATAATGTAGATTTAATTGAAAAAGTTTATCGTTTAACTGGAAATTTGGTAAGGAAAGGAATAACTTTATCTGAATCTTACTCCAGACCCTCATATTTATTTAAAGGATTTAATTCTATAAAGAATGAAATGTTACAGGATGCAACGAAAAATGCTTTAGTGACTGCGCAAAAATTTGCAAAAGATGCAGGTGATTCGATTAAAAGTATTAAAAATGCAAATCAAGGTGTGTTTTCAATTTCTCCGCAAAATGCATTTGATGATTGGGAAAATGAGCGTAATTACATAATAAAAGAAATTCGAGTAGTAACAACAATTACATATATTTTAAAATAGTGTTTTAAATAAGTATGGTTATTTTTACTAAAAATCTAGTTTTTCAACTGTTTGTATAGCTTTATCTTATAAAATACATAATAGTCAATTGTCTTTATCGCAATGTTTATATTGAATTGTTATCTATTTGAAAATAATAAATTGACAAAATAATTTTTTTGTTTATTATTATTGGAACAAATTTATTTATAAGGAGTATTTTTATGGATGGAGTATTGTATAGAGTTTGTAAGTTTATGGCATTTGTCGTTCCTTTGTTAATTGTTGCAACGTTAATTTGTGGATTATATTTTCAAATATTATCTATTTGCGTTACTTTAATAATTACAGTATGTGGGATAATATCAGAGATTGTATCAATTTCAGTGATTTTATTATTAAATCATATGAGACAAGCACTACTGAACAAATGGTTGCCGAGGTTGTTTTAAACATCTTACAAACAAGAATTATAAAAGGGTTGTTGCGAACAACCCTTTTTTATAAATAAAATCCATTCATCAAACTACAACAAATGCCTGACAAAATATGTGGCAATATTAATTAGCTGATTTTTTTAACTGCTTTTTAATCTTCACCATCTTTGATGACAACTTAGAATCTGCAGTAGATAATAAAAACTTATCTAATCCTCCATTGTGTTCGATTGTCTTAATACCATGTTTTGTCGCAGAAAAAGAAAATACTTTCTTTAAAATATCAGACAGAAATGACACTTTTTGAACATTTGGTAAAAACCTACGACGAGTTTTATGTAGAGACTTCGGAACGTTGTTCCCAACCTGTGCCACTTTGTTGGTTATATCACATTTTCTTGTCATAAAAAAACCTTACATATAATTATTAAAAGAGATTTTCTATTATAAAATTGTTGATTAATTTGTCAATATAAATTCATATTGTTGAATATTGACTGATTTTTGTGTAAATTTTATTAGTATCAAAATATGAAAAAAAAATCTATTGGTATCCTTTTAAGTGTAAAGCGTCTAGGCGATGTAGATATTATTGCAAATTTTTTAACATATGATTTTGGTATCATGTCTGGTTTGATAAAAGCTGGACAAGCACAAAAATTAAAATCTTTGTTTCAAATTGGAAGTATTTTTAATATCGAATGGTTTGCCAGATTATCTGAACATTTGGGAAGAATAAAAGCCAATTTTTTAACAGGATATTACCATTTAATTATGGATGATATTATTCGTATAGAATTATTTGTTTCTATATGCAATATGTTAAACATAACCATGATTAATGGGGATAATTCAAATATAATTTATCAAGATACAATAAAAATGATTAAATTATTATGTGATAACAATTTACCATATAAGGTTATTTTAATAAATTATTTTTTATTTGAAAAATCACTGTTGGCCAATTTAGGATTTGGTTTTGATTTAAGTAAATGTGCAGTTAATGGAGAAACTGATATTTCAAAATTAAAATACATTTCTCCAACAACAGCTCGGGCAGTATCAGCAATTGGAGGAATTGGATACGAAAAAAAATTATTTGAAATGCCTAAATTTTTTTTAATCAATAAAATTTATACCGATATAACAAAAGACGAACTTATAAGTGCGAATTATGTTCTCTCATATTTTATAAAAAAGAATATTTTTATAAATCAATTTGATGAACATATTCTAGTGAATAGAAATTTAATAATTAATAAAATTATTGCAATTTGTTAAGCTTATACAATTAATTTATATGCTCCATTGTTTGTTATAATAATTTGTGGATTTTTTGCATCATCCTCTATTTTTTGTCTTAATTTATATATATGTGATTCAAGTGTATGTGTATCAATATTTTCAGAATATCCCCAGATATTTTTAAGTAGTTCTTCTCTAGTTAATGCTGTTCCTTTTGCTTCAAATAAACACGTAATTATTCGAATTTCTTTTTCTGTTAGTGTGACATTTCTTTTATTTTTAGTAACAGTAGAATTTTTTATATCTATACTAATATTTTGTATCTTAAGTATGTTTTTTTGATTATCTTCAGCGACTAAATTGTTTATAATATTTAATAAATCATTGATAAAAAAAGGTATATTCAATTTAATGCTATTTACATTATCTTTTGATGTAAGTGTTAAATGTTTATTATCAATCGATAAAATTACATCGTAATTATCTTCAGAAATTTTAAATTGTTTTGATAATAAATGGTTTTTAAATAATGCCAACATTGTTTTTTTATGAATATTATCTATTCCAATGATTTTGATAATTGTTGGCATGATTTATCCTTTTACTCTTGCATATAAACTTAAATGATAATAAACTCAAAAAGTTTTATAAACAATTGATAATTGAGTCAGTTAGGAGTTAGTTATGAATAAAAAAGTCAGTTTAAAAAATCTTATGCTTGTCGGATTTGCTTTTGTAACCGTTTCTTGTGGGGCAATGTATACAAGAATGAGCAAAGATGAAATGGATGTAAAAGTTACGATGTCAAATACTATTTGGTTGGATCCAGTTTCTCCAAGTAATCAAACAATACTTGTACAAATGCGAAATACCTCAGGAAACACTAATTTCAGTGATTTGCATAAATTTATTATTGGGGATTTGGTAAGTAAGGGGTATAAAATTGAGCAAGATCCAGATAAAGCTTATTACATTATGCAAGTTAATGTTAAAAATGCTGTTTTAACAAGTAAAAAAATTGATGGTAAAGAATCTGCAATCCCTGGAGCTGTTGTTGGTGGCATTGCAGGATCAACAATTGGTGGTGGTAGAGGTCAGGTTTTGTCCACTTTAACAGGTGCGGTCGCTGGAGGCATTGCATCAATGGCATTGGATGCCAATACAAAAGATGGATATTATGATGTAACTGTTGATATTCGTTTGGGAGAAAAGACCAAATCTGTTGTGAAAACTTCAAATATTCAGGTTCAGCAACAAGGAGCAGAGGGTGGAGTTGTTTCATCTTCATATGAAAAGAAAAACAGGAAGTATTATACAACTGTATTACATGCTGTATCCAATATGGTTAATTTAACAGAACAAGAAGGATCAAAGGCGGTGAAGGAGAGAATCGCGGCATCGCTATCTGGTCTATTTTAATTTTTTGAATTTTTAATAAAATAAAAGGTTTACTGTAACAGTAAACCTTTTATAAGTTAGAAATTGGTATCTAATTACAAGAATATGACGCATCAAGAGTAAACGAGGCATTTTTGGGAATATATCCACCTTTAAGAGAGTATATTATTTCTCTATTATCTTGGAGCATATAAAAAACTTTATTTCTAGATGCCCTATCTGCACATAAATAAGGAAACTGAATATTCAAAGTCTTAACAATTTTTTTTATTACTTCATCTTTAGGTTTGAAGTTTTTGTAAATTGTTTCCCTCCCAAACATAGGGGTAGTAACTCGAATTATATTGTCGCTTCCACTAACATGTACCGCATATTTTACTTTAGGACAATGTTCCATTAATAATCTCGTCATTCCTACATCCCCATTGTAGTAGGCAAAATTTATTGGATATAAATCAGTGCCAAGCAATTTATATGGCTTTGTCATCAAAAAGCTATCCTGTTTTACATTAGCTTTTAGTAAAATCTTTACAACCTCTTGATATCCAAAGATGACAGCGAAGTTTAGTATCAGTGCCTCTTCCTGTCTTGTTATCCCATCAGATAATAAAGGATACAAAATCGGTTCCAACTGACATGCATACTCAACATAATCGCTCATTTCATGAATGATCACACGTGGAATACGTCCATCGTAGTATTCAATATATCGTGCAATTACTGTTGAAAGTATATTTTTCTTGTCTTTTGAAAAATTAATACTACCCATCAATGCCTTTAATACTTTAATACGATAGCCATTCTTGATAGTCCATAACATAAAAATACCTCCAATAAATAGATAATTCGCACCATGCTATACCAAAATTTTATTTTGTCAAACTTATTAAAAAACTATACAAAGAACATTTGTGATATTGTTTCGGTTTCTTGATGAAAAGAATATGATTAACACTTTTAGTGTATTTGAAAATAATTTTACTTTTTGAGTACTGTAATTTTAATTCCTAAAAAACTTACGATTTTATATTTACTATCCAATGAACTTTGAACGAAGAATATATTTTTAATAAAAGCAAGTACAAGATATACAAAATAAATATATTTGTGATCATGTCGTATTTTTTTATTTATTGTATTTATTTGTTGAAATGCGGTTTTATAAAAATTGTCGGATTTTAATAACTTACCTTTAAATTTGTGTACTAAAGCCAAATAAGGGAGGTAAAATTTGGTAAACAAGTTGTTGTTTTGTAAAAAATCATAGCATTTATTCAAACTGTAAAAATCTGATAATATTTGATGATCTTTCATGGTGCTGAGGGTTGAGGAATCATGGATCACATAATTATATAATTTATCTGGAATAACTGATATTTTTCGAATTGTGCAAATATATTCAAAATTAAAAAACTTATCAAATCCACAAGTAATTGTTTTATCTATTGGAAAATTTATTTTAAATTTTTTAACAATATCGGTTTTAAATAATTTATTCCAAAGTACAGCTTTATAAAAATTAACATATTGATTCGCGTGGAATATACCGAATTTTTTAACGGTAAAATCCGTTTTCCTTTGGCCAAGACGAATCATATTAACACTACATTCAACCAAATCTGTATTATCATTGGTAATTGTTTCATACATTTTTTGTATTAAATTTTTTTCAATATAATCATCACTATCAATAAATATAAAATATTTGCCTTTTATTTTATTGATTAATTTTTCCCTTGTTTTATTTTCGCCCAAATTTGTTTTATTCTGTATAATTCGTATTCGTTTGTCTTTTACTTTTAACTTTTTTAAAATATTTAATGATTTGTCTGTGGATGCATCATCAATACAAACTATTTCGATATTTTTGTAAGTTTGATTTATAACACTCATCAAACATTTTTGTAAGAATTTTTCTGAATTATGTATTGGAATTAATACAGAAATTAAAGGAGGATGTTTTGTACTTATAGCAATCATTGTTAATCCTTAAACACTTATATGATAGCTTCCGTTAAATTTAATAACAACTATTTATTAATTTGTTTATTCTTTGTTTTGTGTTAAAATTTAAATATGTTTATTTTCAAATTACCAGTATTTGCATTTTTATATCGCACAATTTCTCCAGCATTTAACAGTGGCCCTTCTGCAGAGCGATACAAATCAATTTTATATCGTTATTTGGCATATTCATCTTTGATCGTTTCAACATATTTATTGGCATGTGTTGCATTGCCAATCGCATATTTACATACAAATAATTTTAATTTATCTTTAATTAATTCTCCTGTTTTTCTTCAATATTTTCGTGATTTATGGAACAGTTTTGGGGTTTCAATTATCGCATATTATATAAATTGGGCTGAAGGATTAGTATTAGGATCTGGGGTTTCATGGTTTCCATTTATCCCATTTGTATATTTTATCGTGTTTTTTGAAACAATGGCAGGCTCACAACCTTATCGTGATTTTGATATATATAAATCTGGTAGAACAGCACAAGAAGAAGACATTGAAAAAATGGGATTGTTTGATGGTAAAATTATCGTGCTTGGAAAATTTAAGGATAAATTGTTAAAAATGAAAGAAACTTTGTCTGCTCTTGTCTGTGCTCCGCCGGGAACTGGTAAAACAACTGCAGTCGTTGTACCAACAATATTTGAGTGTACAGATGTTAGCATGATTGTAAACGACCCCAAACCAGAACTTTGTTATACAACGTCTGGATATCGTGCAACTTTAGGGCCAGTTTTTATAATTAACTGGGGAGAATCTGATAATCCAGATAAGGGAATTTATTATCCTCGTTGGAATCCGCTGTCTCCTGAATTAATTCCACCCGTTGGGCCGGAGAGAGATATGTATATTGATTCTATTACAAATGTTTTAATCCAGGATGCAAAAGGATCATCGGCCGATCCCCATTGGAGTAGTGCTGGTAGAAATGCTTTGGCTGGGATGTTGCATTTTATGTCAAGTAAATGTGAAAAAGCTGTTGCAAATGATTACTTTTTTAACAAATTAAAAAATGGTAATTTTTCTGAGGAAGATGCAAAACTATTGGCCGGTTATTATATGGTGATGGATGATCCGTATGCAAAAGGGGCCCTTCGAATGCTTCAAGAAAAAAAATTAACAATTAATAATTATGTACCCGTTGGGACGTGGGCGAATATTCCGAAAATTTGGATTGGACGTGAGGCATCGCTTCCAATGTTGCTTGATTGGTTGTCAGAGGCACAAATTTTAGCAGCAGAAGAATTAAATAAACGAAAACAACAGGGTGATCAGATGGCTGCATTTAATACAGATATCGTTCACGATGTTTTTGAAAATGCTACAAAAGAAGCGATAAAATATTCATATTCTCATCGATCTGTTTTGGAATTAAATCAATTGGCAAATACTCCAGAAAAAGAGCGTGGTTCGATTATATCAAATGTTTTAACAAATACGTCAATTTTTAAAAATTCTGCGGTGAGAGAAAGAACATGTGCATCGGATATTTCATTTAAAGATTTACGGGGTATGATTGATCCGAAAGATGGTAAAATGAAACCTGTTACAATATATTTGTCGGTTAATCAGGCTGATGCGAAAGCATTAAATACAATCAGTGGTGTTTTTATCGAGTTAATGAGTAAATTTCTTATATCAAATCCACCGAATCATGTTGGACGCAATGGAACAATGGGCCCATATCCAACATTGTTTGTTTTGGATGAATTTCCACAAATGCCAAAATTAGAGGCGGTAATGGACGGCCCTGCAGTTGGTCGTGGAATGAAAGTTTCGTATTTATTAATTGCTCAGGATTTGGGACAAATCGAGGCGGGATATGGAAAAGATGCGGTTGAAATTTTAATGTCGACAACTGCTGCAAAGGTTATTTTAACACAAAATAACGATGTAACTGCGGCAAGATTTGCAGGTATGGGAGGATCTGAAACCATTGTTGAAACAAGTATAAAAGGTGGGGTACGTGGATCACTTAGTTATGGAGCAGTTGAAGAAAAGTTGAAACCTAAAGATGAGATATTATCTGCAAATAAATTTTTAAATGTGGAATTTGGAAAGCAATGGATTTTATATCAGGGATATACAAATTATCCAATTAAGGCGGATTCTCCACTGTTTTATAAAGATAAAGCAATGCTTGCAAAATCACAGATGCCAGCCGCCCCTGCAGTACCAGAGTGGATTAGGTTAAAGAATAATAAGATCTCAGTATAAACTTGCATTTTTTATATTTATTTTATATCATCGGGTGTTTTACAAGTTGGGCTTTGGTATGCCTTAATTTGTGTGTATAACTTCAAGAAGGAGTAAAAAATGCCAAAATTGAAAACAAAATCCTCGACTAAGGGGAGATTTGATTTGACCGCAAGTGGTAAAGTCAAAAGAAAACATGCCAATCATAATCATCAGATGCGTGGACGTTCAAAGCGTGCAAATGTTGCAGCAAGAAGTGCGGTAATTGCAGCACCTGAAAATGCAAAACATATAAAATCATGGATGCCTTACGCATCATAATAGGAGGTTAAAATGGCAAGAATAAAAGGTGGAGTTGTCTCCCATAGACGTAAAAGGAATGTTGTTAAACAGGCCAAAGGTTATTATGATAGAAATCACAGATCATATCGTATGGCACGTGAGCGGACAAATAAAGCAATGCAATATGCATATCGTGACAGACGAAAGAACAAATCAAATTTCCGCAAACTTTGGATACTTCGTATAAATGCTGCTGTTCGTGGTTATGGAATTACGTATTCTCAATTTATTGGTGGGCTTGTCAAAGCTGGTATCGCACTTGATAGAAAGATACTTGCAAGCATGGCATACAGCGATAAAGAATCTTTTGCAATGGTTGTATCAAAGGTTAAGAATTTTATTGCAGCAAAATAAAAGTAATACGCTGTCCGTGTGATGGCGTATTTATTTCTGTCATTTCTATAAATTTTAGTGAGGTCTTGAATGGATAGAAATAAAATCATTTCTGATATACATGGGACAATTTCTTTAGATGATTTGAATAAAATTAGGGTGTCAATATTGGGTAAAAATGGAACCCTAACAGAGCAATTGAAAAAATTATCTTCTGTTTCTGATATTAATAAGAGAAAATCTTTAAGTATTGAGTTGAATCAATTAAAAACAGATATTGAGTGTGAGATACAAAAAACAAGTTCTAAACTTGAACTTGAAGAAATAAATAAAAAATTAGAACAGAATAAAGTTGATGTTACTTTGCCGTTTATTGAAATTGCAAAAGGTTTGTTGCACCCATTTACTCGAGTAATCGATGAAATTTGTGAAATATTTTCGGCTCTCGGTTTTAAATTGGAAGAGGGGCCCCATATAGAAAATGATTTTTATAATTTTACTGCGTTAAATATAGATCAAAACCATCCTGCACGTGATACAAGGGATACTTTTTATTTACAAAATTGTTCTAATCTACTTAGAACTGAGACATCTGCAATTCAGGTGCGAAGTATGGAAAAACAAAAAGCACCAATTAAAATATTTGCCCCTGGTGCAGTTTTTAGAAATGAGTCAGATGCGACACACTCCCCAATGTTTAATCAATTAGAAGGACTATGGGTTGATACAGATGTTACAATGAAGGATTTGTTATCCGTATTAACAACATTTTTAAAAGAGTTTTTTGTGACAGATAATTTACCAATTCGAATTCGTCAACATTATTTTCCATTTACAGAACCTTCAATTGAAATAGATGTTAAATGTAGTAAACAGAATGGACAAATCAAGTTGGGTGAAGGGAGCGATTGGATAGAGATTTTAGGTGGCGGAATGGTCCATGAAAATGTTTTAAAAACGTGTGAAATTGACCCAGAAAAGTATCAAGGATTTGCTTTTGGTACCGGTATTGAAAGGTTAGCAATGCTAAAATATGGAATGCCAGATGTGCGAGAGTTTTATAATTCAAATATAGATTGGCTGCGTCATTATGGATTTAATTATTTTGATAATCCAAATGCGTCTAATGGTTTAAATGGAAATTTATAGGGTTTTAAATGAAATTTACTTATAACTGGTTGAGAAGACATTTAAATACAACTGCAAGTCCAAAAGAAATTGCCGATAAGTTAACGGTTATCGGTTTGGAAATAGAGGATATGGATGATAAACTATCATCTTTGAATGATTTTATTATCGCGAAGGTTATTGATGCACAAAATCATCCGAATGCCGATAAGTTAAAATTATTAACGGTTGATACGGGTAAAGAACATTTACAAATTGTTTGTGGGGCCCCTAATGCACGTGCTGGAATTTTTGGGGTTCTTGCTCTTCCTGGCGTGATTATTCCATCAACAGGTGAAAAATTAAAAATCAGTAAAATTCGTGGAATTGAGTCAAATGGTATGATGTGTGCCGAAGATGAGCTGGGCTTAAGTAATTTACATGAATCAATAATAGAGTTACCGGATGACATTATAGCATCAGTTCAACTGGGGGACCCTGCGATAAAGGCACTTGATAAAATGTATAATTTAGATGTAGTTTTTGATGGGGAGATTACTTCAAATCGTGCAGATTATTTGGGGGTTAAAGGTATAGCACTTGATCTGCAAGCTGCAAACATTGGAAATGTTATAGAAGAGAAAATAGAGAAACCACAAAGTGAAATTAAAAATCCAATTAAGGTAAATCTTGAAACTGATTTATCAAGTGTATTTGCAGGAATTTATATTAAGAATGTAAATATTGCCTCGTCTCCAAAATGGTTAAAAGATTTATTATTAAGTGTTGGCATTAATCCAATTAATGAAGTTGTCGATATATCGAATTTTATTTGTTATGACATGAATAGGCCCCTTCATATTTTTGATGCGGATAAGATTGTTGATAATATTTTAACAGTCAGAAAATCTAAACCAGGGGAGACAATTTCTGCACTAAATGATAAAGTTTATGAATTATCAAATTCTGATATTGTTGTCTCGTCTGGTAAAGATTCTGAAAATATAGAGTCAATTGCCGGAGTGATAGGGGGTAAAAGATCTTGTGTTACAGATAACACAAAAAATATATTTATTGAATCTGCGCTGTTTAATAATGTCTCAATTAGAAAAACTTCAACAAGGCTTGGAATTATTACAGATTCGAAATACAGATTTGAACGTTTTGTATCCCCTTCAACAGTTTTACCAGGTTTATATAAGGCCGCAAATTTGATAAAAGAAATTTGTGGTGGACAGGTTTCTGATGTGATTATTTCTGGTAAAATATATGATAATAGAAAAAACATATTGTATCCAATAGATCATTTTAAAAAACGCATTGGGATTGATATTCCGGTTGATAAGATGGTCGATATATTAGAAAGATTAGGTTTTAAGGTTGATCAGCAAGGAGATAATTTAAATTTAATTACACCAGATCACAGGGGAGACTTAAACACAAAATATGATGTTACAGAAGAAATAATCAGAATTTATGGATATGATAAAATTCCACTACTACCTGTTAAGAAAACTGATTTAATTAATCAAAATTTATCAGATTCCAAAAAGTCAATTTCTCTCGCCAAAAAAACATTATGTGCAAATGGTATGATGGAAATTTATACAATGATATTTGGGAACTCTCAAAAACAATCACCTTTTGTGTCTGACACTGAACTTGTTAAATTGTTAAATCCGATTTCATCTGACTTGGATTGTATGCGAGTATCTCTTATACCTAATATATTAAATGCACTTAAAAATAATCTTGCTTATGGAAACTCTGATTTGTCTATGTTTGAATGTGGCTATGTATTTGATGGTAATAATCCAGGAGAGGAGCATTTAAATATTGCCGGTATAAGATCGGGATTTGCTATTCAAAAAAATTGGTTAAAACGTGAAAGATTATCCGATGTTTTTGATGTCAAATCTGATTTATTAAGCGTTATTAACAGTTTGAATATTGATGTAACCAAGTTAAGAATTTTGTCAGATGCAGATAAATTACCATCTTATTTAAATCCTTTTAAATCTGGAATTGTTATTTATAAAAATAAAACAATCGGATGTTTTGGAGAAGTTCACCCGTTAATTTTGAAAGATTATGGCATTAAAAATTTACCAGTTTTTTGTTTTGAGTTATATTTTTCACAACTGCCAGAAATAGAATATACTAAACATACAACAAAAGGTAAATTTATTGTTAATAATTTTCAAAAAATTGTCCGTGATTTATCATTTGTTCTTGATAAAAAAGTAAAAGCAAAAGAATTAGTTGATTGTATTAAAAAAACAAATATTAATTTAATTAAGAATATTTATATATTTGATGTGTATGAAAATACTGCGTCATTTGGTGATAATCGTAAATCAATTGCATTGACAATTACATTGCAACCTGAAAATAAAACATTAACAGATTCTGAAATTAATAATATTATGCAAACAATTATTGATAGTGTTGATAAAAATTTACATGGAATTTTATTGAAGGATTTTGTTAAGCCGTAGTAAACCACAAGTAAATGAACAGTTTTTATAAAATAAAAGATCATTGTTAAATATAGATTGATGCAACATATGTACACTATCATAAAATGAGAAATTGTTTTCATCTATTTCGTTTGCAACGATATCTAATTTAAAATATTGTTCTGCTGTTTGTGATTGAATGAAGTCGAACACTGCATTTATATCAGCTACTTTTGTTTTAAACTTGGTATTTAGGTTATTTTCATTTGTAAAGCTTTCTGTTTTTATACAATGTATATCCTTTCTGTAAATTGAATCTAAAAATATTTTTATGTCATCTGCTGAATTGATATTATTTCGATTCATTGTCAATTTTACTATATCCATTTTTGAATCGGTTGCAAAATTTAACAAATCTAATTCATCATTTAAATTAATATAATTTGATTGATTAATATCAATGATATTTGCACCATCATTAATTGCTGCTCTAATGTATGTTAACATAGTATTTTTGTTTAATTGTCCATTCTCAATGAAATTATTACAGTCAAATAATGCACATATTTTTATATTTGTTTTTTCAAGCCACTTCCAAATTTTTGGTACAAATAAATGATAAACAGTTATGGAGCTAATTTTTAATCCAACAATCAAATTACATATCTTCAATATCTTTTGTTCATCATATATAACATCAGGTATAAGTAAATTAAGTTGTGGTAAAATTAACTCTGTATCTCGCAAATTTGAGTTGCTTATATTTTCATTGAAAATCATATGGTTATTATATATTCTGCCTGCATATTTTACAACAAGTTATGATTGTAGGTTATATGAAAATATTAAAATGTTCATCACTGTTTTTTCTTTGTTTCTTAATTACAAATTTGTGTTTTGCAAAAGATGATGCCTTAAATTTTTCCATGGAAAATGTAGAAGAGGATGAAAAATATACTGAATCTAAAGCAGATTTGGATGGCAGTTTAAGTATGCTTAAAATAAATGATATTAGTACATCATATAATAGGCATGTGTATAAATTTACATCTGCTTTTATTCAAGAAGGTTTGAGCCCCATAATTATTTTTTATAAAAATAATGTTCCAAGGACAGTAAATGATGCAATTGTGAATTTTGTTTTAAATACAAGAGAATTAAATTATGCGGTTAATCATGTATTACAAGCTAATCCAATTGATTTTGGAATTTCAGTTACAAGATTTGTGATTAATTCAACAATTGGAGTATTGGGACTATTGGATGTATCTGATATGATTGGAATTCCACGGCAGATTACATCGATGGATGATACACTGGAATCATGGGGTGTAGGCGAGGGTAATTTTGTGATGATGCCTTTATTAGGAGGTGGAACAATTCGATCATTTACAGGAGATGTAATTGATATTTTTGCAGATCCTTTCACTTGGTTTGTGTTACCATCTATTATTCCAAATCGTAAAACAAGATTTATTGTTATAATGTCTAAATCTTTTATTTATGGTTTTACAGTTGTTGCTGATAGGTATAGTCTACTTGTTGAAATGGAAAAAGCTAGTCTGGATCCATACACCACGTTTAGAAATTATTTTTTACAAAATAAATATTATCAGTTAATGCAAAAACACAATAGGAGATCTCAAAATAGAGATCATATTATTGGACAGTTTTTATCTGATGAAAAAGAAAATGGATATAATCAATTGTCAATAAACGAAAATACTGAAAAACATTACTCTGGCGAGTCGATTCAAAATCCACTTAATTTTTCGATGGAAGAAAATATTTAATATTTAAATATTGTGCCGATTGTTATACTGATGCCTTTATTATCTTTAATTTTATTTTCATTTTTTAAAATTAAACCTGCAAATGATGTGTAAAATGATAAGTTTTTCTTTAAATTCCTACGCATAGAAAATATTGTCATATGTGATTTATCATTGTTGGGATTTATAAGTGATCCCTCTGCAATGCTACCATGATATGATAAAGATGTTGCCCAAGGGCCAATTTCAAAAGCAAAACCTGCATTATATGCCCATCCGGCATAACTATATTTGAAAGTATTTGCAATTATTAAATTATCAAATGGGGTTTCATTAATCTTTAAAACAGATGCTCCGAATGTAATGCCTTTAAAAAAAATATTAATACCTGATGATAATTCGTGCCGATTTTGTGCAATTGCAAAATCTTTTATAAAAAGATTATCATATTTTGAATATCCCAATGATAATGAGATATTATTGTTTCCCATGAAATTTGTTGATAATTTTGTGGCAACTGATATTGATTCATTTACTTGTAACTGTATTAATTTTCCAGCATTATTTGGTATATGTTGCTTTTCCCCAAAAGTATAAGTACCTCCAATCCTTAATTTGTTTTTATTTGAAGTAATTATCGATATACGTTCACGTTTTTGCAAAAAAGAAATATTTGTTGATGAATTGATAAAAAATTTTTTTCCACCTGTTGAATGTGGAATTAATAGTGTATTATAAATATAACTGTCATTTGTTCCGAATAATCCAACATCAGGTGCAGATACATTCATTTTTCCTGCAATATCACGTAATTTTCCAAATTCTAATCGTCCATATTCATTTTGAATGTATGAATATAATTCTTGCATAGTTCCTGCGTCATATTGCCAATAATATTTATTATATTTTGTATCTGCTAATATATTAAATCCTATTGTCATATCATGAAATAGAGCATATCCAATGTTAAAATTTAATCCTCCATCGACTAGTGTTTGTGCTTTGTTAATATTTCTATGTTTTAAATACTGTTTAGAATAATTTGTAGATAGTGTTCCATATCCAGATATATTGATTCGTGTACGACTGTTATAATTATTTGTAAACTTATTTTGTGCTTGTGCACTGCTGTAAAAAATAAAAATGTTTGCAATAAAAATATAAAAAGTATTTTTCATTGAAATTTACCTAAATTATCAGATAATAAAAACCGTTCTCAAGCTATCATAAATATGTATAAAAATCAAAATAAAACAAAATGACAACAGAAAGTAACAGAAAAATAAAGGAATCTTTTGATAAAATAAATATTGACAATAAATTATTACTGCTTGTGTGTTGTGCTCCGTGTTCATGTTTATTACTACAAGAACTTAAGGAGAATGATATTGATGTCACAGTATTATTTTATAATCCTAATATAATGCCATTTTTAGAATATCAGATGAGAAAAGAAACAGTCACAAATTATTGTCAAAAGTATGGTATTAAATATGAAGATTTAGATGACATTATAGATTATAAAACAGAAAACCAAAAATGGTTGAATAATGTTGCAAAAGGTTTGGAAAATTTACCTGAAATGTCAGAGCGTTGTCAAAAATGTTTTTCTTTCAGATTAGATAAATTATTTAATTTTGCATCAAAAAATAATTTTAAAATTGTGTCGTCAACTCTTGCAGTTTCAATTTATAAAAATTTTGATCAAGTTAGAAATGCTGCACGGTTATTAGAGAAAAAATATAGTGATGTGAAATATTGGTATTACGATTGGCAAGCAAATGACAACTACAAACTGCGCAGACAAATAATTTGTAGCGACAAATTGTATAACCAAAAATATTGTGGTTGTGTGTTTTCAGAAAAAAATAGATCTAACCGTAATCAAAAACTGTGAATATGATCAAAACGAAATATCTATCTCAAGATTATTTGACGCAAATAAATCGTATTTTATTTTTTGTCTGTGTTAGGAGCAAGTTGCATTGTCATCTGTCTTCCTTCCAATTTTGGTTCAACAAATACTTTAGCAACATCTGAAAAATCAACAATTAAGCGATCGAACAGTTTTTTTGCCATTTCTTTATTTGCCATTTCGCGTCCTCTAAAGCGGAGATTGATTTTTACTTTATTTCCCTCTGCAATAAATTTTTTACCATTACGTAATTTCACCTGATAATCATTTTCTTCTATATTTGAAGAAAATTTTAATTCCTTTAGTTCAATTATTTTTTGCTTCTTTTTTATTGCGGCTTTCTTTTTAGATTCTTCATATTTCCACTTTCCTAAATCCATAATTTTAACAACAGGAGGTGTGGTATTTGATGCAATCTCGATTAAATCTAAACCTGCTTCATTTGCTTTTTCAATTGCACTTTCCAGTGAAACAATTCCAACATTAATATCATTTTCATCAATTAATCTAACGGTTGATGAATTTATGTTGTTGCTTAATCTTGGACCGGATACAGCATTTGTTTGATTATTTCTTTTAAATCTATCTGGTGAGTTGTTTTTTGAAAAGTTAGTTTTTCGAAAAGAAGAGGTGTACACTATGATATTTACTCCTAATTAAAATTAAACTGGAGGCTGGTACCGGGATTGAACCGATGTACACGGTTTTGCAAACCGCTGCATGACCACTCTGCCAACCAGCCCGCTTGCGTATGATATATAAAAAATGCTACATTGCAATGAATTTTATTTAAAATAATGAGTATTATGGGTAAAAAACACTTAAAAGTATTTGCTTTTTGTATTGCGACAGTTTAGGATCTTGCAATCAGGATTGCCTGTTAGGTATTGTATTTATGTACTGTTAATAAATTTGAAAAACTGATAGAGGTTATTATGAAAGTTGGGTATTTGTCTGCATTGGTTATATCATTTTTCGTTGGGGCTTGCGCTTCTGAGAATTCTAATTCGTATGTCGATGATAGAATTAAATCTTTAAGGGGTGAAATGTCGACTGCCAGAAAAGTACAAGATGTACGTAAACAGACATTAAATGAAATGCGTGATGATATTATAAAGTCGAATACTGCTTATAAAGATACGGTTAATAAAATTCAGTTGTCATTGTCTATGGGTGCTGCTCCAGCAGACAAACATTTGGTTGATCAATGGAAAACTGCCAGAATGCAATTAGATAGGAATAATGATGTTGCTTTCGATATGAAAATGTTGATAGCAGAATATGAAAAAGATGTAAAGATTTTAGAGTATATTGATAGTTCTGTTAAAGGGATGGATAAAATCCCTGGCAAAACAAAAAGTGAGCAATCTGAATTAAATAAAATATCGTCTGATGCTGCTTTTGTAAAAAGTGATGTTTTGTCATTGATAAAAAGGGTTGACGATGAAGTGGATAATAATATGCATTCTATTTTGATTGAGAAAGAGAATTTAAATGATTTAGCTTTGAGTATAAAAGAGGGACGTGTTGTTAATTCAGGTAACAATATGAAGCAAGAGGTATATATGCGTAAATCTGGGCAAAGTTATTCGCATGTTATGGATCAAAAGTTAACAGGTTCTCGCTCTTTGATTGATATTGATATGTCAAAGCAGTCTGATTATGGGGAACCTTTGTATCATGCATTATCAAGAGCTTTGGAGCGTGATTCATCTGTATCTTTTCAAATCGTGTCTGTTGCGTCAAATAGTGATATCGCAAAAAAGAATATAGAGAAAGTTATGGCGACTTTAAATGAAATGAAAATGCCTGCTTCAAGAATTTCTATTAAGTCATACGTAACAACAAGTTCGAATCCTCAAGTTAGTATTTATGCACGTTAGTTAAATGTTGTAATTATTATATTTAATAAAACTTTACAGGATGTCTTGTAGAGTTTTATTTTTATTCTGTAATTTTTGTAAACATGGAATTTATAGATAGTTTTTTTATAGATCCTTTGATTGGTAAATTTATTTATCCGGATAAAGTTGCGACTGCTTTATCTGGTGGTTGTGATAGTATGGCTTTGACTTTATTAATGAATGAATGGTGCAAAAAGCGTTCTATAAATTTAACAGCTTTAATTGTGGATCATAAATTACGATCAGAGTCTACAATTGAGGCAAATGAAGTAAAAAATAAAATGGATAATCTGGGTATCGATTGTAAAATTTTAACTTATAAAGGTATTATTCCAAAGTCTAATATTGAAGAAATAGCTCGTAATTATCGCTATGATTTAATCATAAATTTTTGTAAAACTAATAAAATAAATTTTGTTGCAATGGGGCATAATAAAAATGAACAGATAGAAACATTTTTATTAAATTTAATCCGTGGAAGTGGTGTTTATGGATTATGTGGAATTCCTGAAACTATTAAAAAGGATGGTGTAACATTCTTTCGCCCATTACTTAATCATTCAAAAGATGATTTAAAAAATATATGCAAACAATATAATCAAACTTGGGTAGAAGATCCAAGTAATCAAGATGATAAATATTTGCGTGTGCGTGTCAGAAAATTGCATGATACTTTTTTGTCTTTGGGTTTAAATGATGACAGAATTTGTAAAACTATTGAAAATATGAAAACAGCGCGTGAGGCAATTAATTCATCAGTTCATATAATGTTAGGAAAATGTTTAATTAACAAATTTGATAAATTAAAAATTATTGAAATTGATTTAAATGTTCTATTATCTGCACCTGACGAAATAATTTACAGAGTACTTGAAAAATATATGTGTTGGTTTTCAGATGCCGAACATAGTCATATTCGATCTGATATACTTCGAAATATAATATATAATTTAAAAATATCTTTAAAAACAAAAATATTTAATGTTAAAATGGCGGCCGGTAATAAATTGAAATTAATAAATATTAATGGTAAAAGTGTTTTACAAATTGCAAAAGTTTAATGGGAATAAGGTGGTAGATGAAAAATAAATCACAGTTTAATAAGGTTTTTAATAATCCGAAATTGCCAAAATGGTTGTTGTTTGTTTTAACTGTGTCTCTGTTATTGGGGAGCTCCAGTTTGTACGAAACTTTTAAGAATAGAAAGTTAAAGTCTGAACCTATAAAAGAATTGGCTTATTCGGATGTTCTGGCATATGCAAAGAATGGAAAAATAAAAAGTATAGTGATAAAAGAAAACAATATTAAAGGTGAGTTGAAAAGTGGTAAAAAATTTAAATCAACGGTGTCTTTGAATACTGTGTTTTTTCAAACACTTGATACTAGTAAAGTGAAAGTTGAAATTAAAAATCCGTCTGAATTTACTTTTAATAGCATTACTAATTTGCTTTGGATTGTTTTTATCGGAATTATGTTATTTACAATGCTTCGCTCTATGAGAGGTGATAGATTTGGCGGTATAATGAGATTGCGCTTGAAATTGGCAGGAAATGATAAAAAAGTTACATTTAAAAATGTCGCGGGTATCAATGAAGCAAAAGCAGATTTAGAAGAGATAATAGATTTCCTTAAAACTCCAAAAAAATTTACAAAGATTGGTGCACGTATTCCAAAAGGTGTTTTGTTAATTGGGCCCCCTGGTACTGGAAAAACTTTGCTTGCACGTGCAATTGCGGGGGAAGCAAATGTTCCATTTTTCACAATATCCGGATCTGATTTTGTTGAGATGTTTGTTGGTGTTGGGGCGTCTCGTGTTCGTGCTTTATTCGATCAAGGGAAACATTCTGCTCCATGTATTATTTTTATTGATGAAATAGATGCTGTTGGACGTCACAGAGGGGTTGGATATGGTGGTGGTAATGATGAGCGAGAACAGACATTGAATCAGTTACTTGTTGAAATGGATGGATTTGATGAAAATGATGGTGTAATAATCATTGCTGCAACAAATAGAGCAGATGTATTGGATGATGCATTACTTCGTCCTGGACGCTTTGATCGTCAAATTTATGTTCCTCTTCCTGATTTAAAAGGTAGAGAGGAAATTTTAAATATCCATGCTAAAAATATCAAAATTGCTGATGGGGTCAGATTAGATAGTATTGCTCGCGGTACACCTGGATTTTCTGGTGCGGAGTTATCAAATTTAATCAATGAGAGCGCGCTTCTTGCAGCGCGCCGTAATCATATTGGAGTTACACAAGAAGATTTAGAAGACACACGTGATAAAATAATGATGGGAGCAGAGCGCAGATCAATGACAATGCGTCCAGAAGAAATTAAATTGACGGCATATCATGAAGCGGGACATGCAATTTGTGCATTGAAAATGAAGCATAGTGATCCAATTCATAAAGCAACAATAATTCCACGTGGGGATGCTTTGGGAATGGTCCAACGTTTGCCTTTGCATGATAAAGTGTCATTGTCTATTTCTGAATTGAAGGCAAATATTGTAATTGCATTTGGTGGCCGTGTTTCAGAAGGTATATTTTTTGGAAATGATAAAATTACATCTGGAGCATCAAGTGATATAGAATATGCAACGCACATGGCACGTTCTGCAGTTACAAAGTGGGGTTTTTCTAAAAAATTAGGGCCGATATATTTTGAGGAGGCTTCTCTTGGTTATCATACATCAAGTGAGCGTAAAAATATATCCGATGAAACTGCAAAATTAATTGATACAGAAATTGCATCAATGATTGATGAAGGATTTAAAGAGGCAACGAGTATAATTAAGAAGTATAAATCTGAAACAGGAAAAATTGCTGAGGCTTTAATTGAATTTGAGACATTAACAGGAGAAGAATTACAAGCAATTGTTGATGGCACTTTTGACAAGAAAAAATCAGAAGTGGATTCAAAAATTTCTGTTAAGAAAAAAACTAAAAAAGAAAGTTAACCTTAAAAAAACCTGGCTTTTGAAAGCCAGGTCATGCAGATGTGATAATGTTAAATTTATCATTTATCTAATATTTGAAACTAAAAAATCTGCTGAAATATTGAAAAATGAATGAATCTCTTCCTGTTCTACCACTTCTCCGTTTAATTGCCTAGCTACACTAGTCAGGTCGTCATCCATCAAAATATAGTCATTATATTTTAGAGGTTTAGTTTTAGTAGCTTCCCAACCAGATTCTGTTAGCTCCCAATATTTTAATTCTTTTTCTTGGGTTACTATACAAGTTCCAAGTCGATATATACCATATTTGCTGCATATAAATTTCTTAGACTTGCTAGTTCCCGAAACACCGTCGCAAAATATTCTATAATTTCTATATTTTATTAATAGATCCATAGGATCGTCAGGACGAGCAAGCATTCTGTATCCATAAAGGTTGGTCGAATTCATCAAAAATAATCCGATTATATCATCCCTTTTTTTATTTTCGGGTATGATGCTAATTTCTGATATGCTCGGCCCATAAAATGGAATTTCGCAATGAACATCACAATCTATGGCTTCATTTGCTTTAATTCCTTTTCCCAACTTATTGTATACCCTTAAAATGGGAAACAAGTGTGGAGTAAATTTACCTTCCCAACATTCCACATCTTTACTTAAATTCCGGTTAACAAATAGTTTCATAAAAAACCTCCTAAAAATATGTATATGCTTCATAATATAAACAAATATTAACTTTTGTCAAATTAAATTTTAGTAAAAAAGTTTATGGATAAAAAAAATACCTCCGGATTCGAAGGTATTTTTTACAGTGAGTAATGAATTAATAACATAGTATAAAATCTTTATATTCCTGTGGTAATTTGTTACCAAGAGATACCCATCCTTTTTTAGTCAGTTTCCAATATTGTGGTGGATGTTTTTTACTGTTTGGATTGGTTACAATACATGCACCAGGTTTATAAAGACCAAATTTACTATATCCTTTACTATTTCTAGAGTAATCATGAAATAATTCAACTCTTTTTATGCCTTTTTTATCCTTCGGATCGACAAGTACAGCGTATCCTTTGTTTGATATAGATGCGGCGTCTATAAAAAATAAACCCCTGATATCATGGATTTTAATTTTTTTGGATCTAGTAATCCCGATATATCCACATATAGAATCTGAAACATATATAATATTGCATTTGAGTTTTTGATTTGCTAATACTTTTGGTATATTGTAATCAAGGTCAATGACAACCTTATGTTCAAATCCATCTGCATACTTTCCAAACCAGGCATTTTTCAATGGCTCTGAAATTAAATCACGATTAACGTACAATATCATAAAAATCCTCCATAAAAATAAATGTATGTTTGTATGATAAACAAATAATAATTTTTTGTCAAATTAAATATTAATAAAATAGATAATTTAATTAATACTAAAACGGCTTGACTTATTTTTATAAATTTGATTTACTCCGAAACGTTAGTAATTTGTGTGGAGGGGTGGTAGAGCGGTTAATACAGCGGATTGCTAATCCGTGCACCGAGAAATTGGTGCCCTGGGTTCGAATCCCAGTCCCTCCGCCAATCTTTTAGGATATTTATGATTTAAAAATACCTCCGAGAAATCGGAGGTATATGGGTGTGGTGAGTGCTTTTAATATCTGGGAATGAAACCTTTGTACTGGGTTGGTAGGATATGTCCGAGGAAAACCCAACCTTTTTTGGTTAATTGCCAGTAACTTTTTTGGTCTACTTTGCTTTCTGGCTCCGTTACGATACATACTCCAACCTTGTAAAGTCCAATTTTACTGCATAATTTGACTCCCTGATAACTAAAATTATGAAATATTTCATATCTTTTAATTCCTCGTCTGTCATTTGGGTTTACAAGTACGCGGTAACCATGTTGAGCTCTGGAGTTTATCAGAAATAATCCCAAAGTTCGCCAGCTTTTAAAAGTATCTTTTTGAGTCGGATTTATAAATATTGCTCCGAATTGTGATGTAGATGTATATCTTGTAGAACAATAAATCTTATGATTTGCTGCAAATTTTTTATTAAGATTATTGATTACAAGTATTCGTCTACCATACGTATACTGCCCAATCCATCCATCTGCACTTAAGTCGCAATTGACATATAATGCCATAAGGCCTCCTTAAAAATAGATCTGTACTTACATAGTTAAACAAATAAAATTTTTTTGTCAATAAATATTTATGATTGTATTATCATACTAATAATCTTGACAAAATAATATTTTATGTCTATATTGTCGAGTAATGAGAAAAGTATTAAATATAATCATCAGTATGTTATTCGGATGCGTATTATCTGCGTTATTATTATTTTTGTTCGATATTTTATACTGGAATCTTTGGCAGATTAATATTTTGTCACATGATGTGGTAAATAATATTTTGTTAATTGCAAACAAAATATTGCATGCGAATATAATGTTAGGTATTGCTTTTACCTCTTTATCATTTGGTTTGATTTTTGTTTTTTTAAGTGTAACTTTTTTATCAGTTATTTATTTCTACAAATTTTTACATTCATTTTGTTGTTCTAAATCGGTAAAGCAAAAACAATTTTATCAATTGGATACTTTAAAAAAACGGACAGGGAAAGGTAATAATGTCCAAATAAAAAAACAAAACATTGATGTAATTGTAAAGTCTGAACCAGCTAATTTAGCAAATGCAGATAAAAAACATAATTTGCAGCAGAATGCTGAAAAAAATAATCCTGAAATACCGTTGCCAAAATCTATTACGAATTCTGATGCGTATTCTGTTGTGCAAAGGATGCAGAATAACAATCAAGATCCATTAAATATGGGATCTATGGATAATGTAAAAGTAATTGAAAAACAAGAAGTAAAATCGGAAAATATGGATACTAAGAATGATGAGCTGCGTCGCAGAATTTTAAAAAAATTTAATACATCTCTTGGAGAAGTGGCACAAAAGAAGAACTAATATAATTATGAAATGGGAGAAAAAATGAAGATAAATATATGTATTGTTAATATTATGATATTTATGTTAAGTTTTGCGGATATCTGCACAGGTGCACAATCATACCGCAGAGAATATGATGATTATCAACCTGGTATGTTTAATTATTATATCGGTTTTGAAGGTGCATATAATGTTATCGATTATAAATTGAAAAATTTAGAATCTAAATTCTCAAATAATTTTGTAGCGGAAAATTTTTTAATCGGAGTTGATGTTGACAATATTTTTAAATTGGAAGTATTTTATCAATATGCTCCATCTTTTAAAGGTAAAATGATAACATCACCAACGTTCGGACATATTATGAATAGTTTTTATTCGTTTGGTTTTGGTATTGCTCCTTATTTAAAATTACATAAGTATTGTGATGGAATTTTTTCTGCAGGATTTTTAAGGCAGACTGCAAAAGCATATTCTTTTAATAATACAACTAGAACTACAGGAAATGGATTTAAAATTGGATTTGGTGTTGGGTTGCATTTAAATTCAAATCTTGATTTGAAAATTATGTATAATCAAATTGTATTTACTGGATACAGTGATATGAAATCAAGTTTTTCTCCAACAGTTGGTTTAGTAATTAAATTTTAATATACATTTGTAAAATGGGTTATTTAATTATAAACTTATGAGGTTGTTTCTTGTATTTTGGGTGAAATATGAATATAGGCGTATTTGATAGTGGACTTGGTGGTTTGATAATTGCCAAGTCTTTAATTGATGCAATGCCAGAGTATGATTTTGTGTACATGGGAGATACTGCAAATGTTCCGTATGGACAAAAGACTGTAGAAATTATTCATAAACTTACAACCGATTGCATTAATCGTATGTTTGAATATGAAAATTGTGGTTTAATTGTTGTTGCTTGTAATACTGCTTCTGTTGCATCCCTTAGAAAGCTACAGCAAATTTATATGCCATCTAAATTTCCGAATCGGAAAATACTAGGTGTAATTGCACCAACAGTTGAAGAAGTAATTAAGCATGAATATAAAAATATAGGTTTGATTGCAACACAGAGTACGGTTGATTCGTCGTTGTATCTGGAAAAATTTAAAGAATCAAACTACAATATAAATATAACTTCGCTTGCAACTCCAATACTAGTTCAGTTAATTGAGAAAAAACGTGATGATCTTGCCCCTTATATTATTGATAGATATATCAAACAATTGTCTCGGTTAAATCCTGATATTGAAGCGTTGATACTTGGATGTACTCATTATCCATACTATAAAGATTTGATAGGTAAATCTTTACAAAAATTTTTTAAAAATTCAGTTCCAATGATATCGCAAGATGAGATAATTGCAGATAGTTTAAAATTATATTTGAATAAGCATAAAGAAATTGAAAATTTGTTAACTAAAAATGAAAATCGTAAATTTTATGTTACAAAAATTAATCAAAAATACAAAGAACAATCGACTATAATAATGGGATATGATATAGATATAAGACAAGTATCTGTGGAGTAAATTGGCACGGATATCGGGAATCGAACCCAAATCGTCGGTTCCGGAAACCGAAGTTTTATCCATTAAACTATATCCGCATAATTAAATGATACTGCCAGACATAACCTGAACCATATCACCTTTTTTAGTTTCCAGTATTAATGCTCCTCTTTTATCGATATGAGCGAATTTACCAGAAAGCTTTTTTCCATCTGATGTCATTATTTTGATATTCTCCCCAATTTTATAAGAATATTGTAAAATAGTTTTTCTAATTTCTAAAAAACTTTGATCATCCAATTTATTTAACATTCTCTTCAAAATATTATTGTAAATTTTTGCAAATTTATGCACATTAAGATAGAAACCCTCATCGATTAAACTTGTAGCGGATCTCCCATCATTTATTTTTGGCGCCTTTAAAATATTTACGCCAGTTCCAATTATTACAAATGTATCTTTTTTAAATTTTTCAACTTCTATCAATATTCCTGATAGTTTTTTTTCATTGATTAATATATCATTTGGCCACTTAATTTTGATATCAACCGTTTTTAAATCACAGGACACACTAAAATACTGAATTGTGCGTAGTATGGCAACTGATACAAGAGAAGATATTTTAGTTAAATAGTTAACATTGTCTATTTTATAGATATAGCTTGTGTACAAATTACCGATAGGGCTGTTCCAAATTTTATTAATTTTTGTTGTTTTTCCACTTGTTTGAGTATCAGCGATTATTATAGCAGATCTTTCAATCGACCCAGTTTGAATCAATCTTTTTGCTTCTTCGTTTGTACTGTCTAAACTATCATAATGAATAACTCCTTTATCGTAGTGTATGGATTTTATATAATTAACAACTTTTTTAAGAAACATACGATCTCCTTCATTACACCAATTATCAAACTTATAATAAATTAATCAATATTAAATTTACAAGCTTGACAAAATATTACTAATACTTTACCATGCGCAAGTTGAAAAAATAAAACTCTACTGTTTGTGATTCGTATAAAGTGGGTTTGTCTTTTTGTTGAAACCTTGTTTTTATTACAAGCAAGCAACACAAAATAGAGATTATAAATATTATTACACTTATAGCTTTAAGTGTAAAAGAGAAGGATAGAATATGCCAACGATCAGTCAGTTAATCAGAAAACCAAGGCAAAGTAAGACGGTTAAATCAAAAGTCCCTGCAATGAAACAGAATCCTCAAAAGAGAGGTGTTTGTACTCGTGTGTATACTACAACTCCAAAGAAACCTAATTCTGCTTTACGTAAGGTTGCTCGTGTTAAATTGGTGAATGGTTTTGAGGTTACTGCATATATTCCTGGAGAGGGGCATAATTTGCAGGAACACTCTGTTGTTGTGATTCGCGGTGGGAGGGTGAAAGATTTACCAGGTGTTCGTTATCATATTATTAGAGGTGTTTTGGATACTCAAGGGGTTTCGAAACGTCGTCAACAGCGTTCTGGATACGGTGCAAAGCGTCCAAAAGATTAATAGAAAAAGGAATTGTGAATGAGAAAAGCAAAAATTCAACCTAGAAGTATTAACCCAGATCCTAAGTATAAAGATCTTGTTCTGGCTAAGTTTATAAATGCCCTTATGTATGATGGTAAAAAAGCTGTTGCAGAAAAGATTGTTTATTCTTCGTTGGATATGCTTGCTAAAGATTTAAAGATCAAAGGTGATGATATTATTAACACGTTTAATGAGTGTGTTGATAAGGTTAAACCGTCTCTTGAGGTTAGGGCGCGTCGTGTTGGTGGAGCAACTTATCAAGTTCCGAGTGATGTTCGCGCGTCTCGTAAGCAGGCTCTTGCGATTCGTTGGATTATAGAAGCGGCTCGTGCTCGCAAAGATAAGACTATGGATGAAAAATTATATAAAGAATTTTCTGATATTATGGATGGGCAGGGTAGTGCAATAAAGAAGCGTTCTGATGTTCATAAAATGGCGGAAGCGAATAAGGCTTTTGCTCATTTCAGATGGTAATTGTGGTTTAATTTGTATTTGGAATTAAGATGTCTAGGTTAAAATCAATTGAGAAATATAGAAATATCGGTATTATGGCTCATATTGATGCTGGTAAAACCACGACTACCGAGAGGATATTATTTTATACTGGTAAGTCTCATAAGATTGGTGAGGTGCATGATGGTGCTGCTACTATGGATTGGATGGAGCAGGAACAGGAGCGTGGAATTACAATAACATCTGCTGCTACAACTTGTTTTTGGCGGGACCATCGCATCAATATTATTGATACTCCTGGGCACGTTGATTTTACTGTCGAGGTTGAAAGGTCGCTTCGTGTTTTAGATGGGGCTGTTGCTGTTTTTGAATCTGTGTCTGGTGTTCAGCCACAATCGGAAACTGTTTGGAGACAGGCTGATAAGTATAAAGTTCCTCGTATTTGTTTTATCAATAAGATGGATAGGGTTGGTGCAAATTTTCCAAATTGCGTACACATGATAAAAGATAGATTGGGAGCAAATCCGTTACCTGTTCAGCTTCCAATTGGGAAAGAGGCTGATTTTGTTGGGGTTGTTGATTTAGTTGAAAATCGAGCTTTGGTTTGGAAGAATGAAGATCTTGGTGCGAACTATGACGTTGTTGATATTCCTGAAGATATGAAGTCTGATGTTGAAGTTGCACGCAATAGCATGATCGAGATGGTTGTGGAACAGGATGATGCTATCATGGAATCGTATTTAAACGGTGACGAAATTTCCGTTGATGCAATTAAGAAGTGTATTCGCAAGGGTGTTATAGCGATGAAATTCGTTCCTGTTTTGTGTGGATCTTCTTTTAAGAATAAGGGGGTTCAGACTTTACTTGATGCTGTTGTTGATTATCTTCCGTCTCCTATTGATATTGCTGAGGTTCAGGGTGTAAATCCGAAAAACGATCAAGTTGAGGTTAGAAAACATTCCGATGATGAACCTTTGTCTGCTTTAGCTTTCAAGATTATGAATGATCCTTTTGTTGGTTCTCTTACATTTATCCGTATATATTCTGGTAAGTTAGAAGCGGGCTCTTATGTGTATAATTCTGTCAAGGATTCTAAAGAGAGAATTGGTCGTATTTTATTGATGCATTCAAATAATCGCGAGGATATAAAAGAAGCTTATGCTGGGGATATTGTAGCTCTTGTTGGCTTGAAGGATACAACAACCGGTGATACTCTATGTGATTCTTTGAAGCCAATTGTATTGGAAAAAATGGAGTTTCCTGATCCTGTGATTGAGGTTGCTGTTGAACCAAAAACGAAAGCTGATATTGAGAAAATGGCCTTGGCTTTGCAGCGTTTATCAATGGAGGATCCGTCGTTTCGTGTTGCAACGGATCAAGAATCGGGTCAGACAATCATAAAAGGAATGGGTGAACTTCATTTGGAAATTATTGTTGATAGAATGAAGCGCGAGTTTAAAGTTGATGCAAATATTGGGGCTCCTCAGGTTGCTTATCGAGAGACTATTTCAAAGGAGTTTACTGAACATTATACTCATAAGAAGCAAACCGGCGGGGCTGGTCAGTTTGCTAAGGTTGATATTGTCTTTGAGCCGCTAGAACAAGGATCTGGCTTTGTTTTTGAAAGTAAAATTGTTGGTGGGGCGGTTCCTAAGGAATATATTCCTGCAGTTGAAAAGGGTTTGAAATCTGCGATGACTACTGGGGTGTTGGCTGGTTATCAGTGTACAGATTTTAAAGCAACGCTTGTTGATGGAGCGTATCATGAGGTTGATTCTTCTTCTCTTGCTTTTGAGATTGCTGCACGTGCTGCTTTTCGTGAAGGTATTGCTTCGTCTGGACCAAAGATTTTAGAGCCTATTATGGCTGTTGAAATTGTAACTCCTGAAGAGTATATGGGTGATATTATTGGTGATATTAATTCTAGGCGTGGGCAGGTTTCAAATATGGATTCTCAAGGAAATGCAAGAGTTATACTTGCGAAGGTTCCTTTGGCTAATATGTTTGGATATGTTAATACTTTGAGGTCTATGAGTCAGGGGCGCGCTCAGTATTCGATGGTATTTAGTAATTATGCTGATGTTCCAAGCAACGTTGCGGAAGAAATTATAGCAAAAAGCAAGGGTGAAGTAAAATAGGATTGTAGGAGAAAAATAATGGTAGCTTCTAATATAAGAATAAAAATAAGATCTTTTGATAATAATGTTCTTGATGATTCTACAAAAGAGATTGTTAGTACTGCCAAACGAACTGGTGCTTCTGTTCGGGGGCCGATTCCGTTGCCAATGAAGAAAGAGATTTTTACGGTTAATAAGTCTTTTCATATATACAAGACATCCAGGGAGCAGTTTGAAATACGCACACATAAACGCGTGATTGATATCATTGAGCCAACTCCTCAGACTGTTGATGCTTTGATGAAGTTAGATTTGCCATCTGGTGTTGATATTAAAATAGAATTGTAATTTTACAGAAAAGGAAAGTGTGATGAGAACAGGAATAATAGCGCAAAAACTTGGCATGACTAGGTTGTTTGATGACTTAGGGGTGCATGTGCCTGTGACTGTTTTAAAGGTTGATGAATGCCGAGTTTTGTCTGTAAAAACCTTGGAAAAGGATGGGTATGATGCTTTGGTGTTGGGTTGTGGTGCTCGCAAAGAAAAGCATGCAAACAAACCGCAGGTTGAAGAGGCTAAGAAAAATAATTTTACATTAGCAGAAAAAGTTAAAGAGTTTAGGGTGTCTTCTGATTCTATAATGGAGGTTGGGTCGGTTATAAAAGCTTCTCATTTTGAGAAAGGGGGCTTTGTAGATGTTCAAGGTGTTACAATCGGTAAGGGGTTCGCTGGTGGTATGAAGCGTTGGAATTTTAGAGGTATGGAAGCTAGTCATGGTGTTTTAAAGACTCACCGTTCTTCTGGTTCTACTGGTCAACGTCAAGATCCTGGAAAAACGTTTAAAGGTAAAAAAATGCCTGGACATATGGGATGTAGTAATGTTACAGTGCAAAACCTGAAAATTGTTGATGTGGATATTGAGAACAATCTGATTTTTGTGAAGGGTGCTGTTCCGGGTAGTAAGTCTGGTTTTGTGTTCGTCAAAGATGCTGAAAAGAAAACTCAAAAGGTATAGTAATGAAAATAGATGTTAAGTCTTTGGATAATGTTGTTGTTGGTAATGTGGAGTTGCCCGCCGATGTTTTTGAGGTTTTGCCTCGTAAGGATATTCTGCATCGTGTTGTTTTGTGGCAGCTTGCAAAACGTAGGGCTGGTACACATGCGACCAAGACGATCAGCGAGATATCTGGTACAACTAAGAAACCGTATTCTCAGAAAGGTACTGGGCGTGCTAGACAGGGTTCTACTAGATCTCCTCAAATGAGAGGTGGTGGTGTTTCTTTTGGTCCTGTTGTGAGGGAGCATGGATATTCTTTGCAAAAGAAGGTGAGGTCTGCTGGTCTTAAGATGGCTTTATCTTTGAAGGTGGCTGATAAAAAATTGATTGTTCTAGATGGGGTGAGTTTAGACGGTTATAATACGAAGTTGGTTTTTGAAAAGCTGACTGCTATGGGGCTTGAGAAGCCTTTGTTTGTTGTGAGGAAGGATGAGAATAAGTTTTTCGTATCTTCTGTTCGTAATTTAGTGCATACGGATGTTTTGCCTGTTGAGGGAATTAATGTTTATGATATTTTAAAACATAGAAACCTCGTTATAACAACTGATGGTCTAAAAGGTGTTATAAGTAGGTTTATGAAATCTGTGTAGTTTTGGATTTTGCGGTGTTTGTTATGAAAAATGATAAATTAAAAAAATATGAGAAGTCTTCAGTTTGTGTTGTGAAGAAGGGTACCTTATCTACATTGAACTCTGATGTTTATAATTTATTAAAGAGGTCTGTAATTACAGAGAAGACGACGTTTGTTTCTGAAATGGGTAAGATTGTTTTTGATGTTCCTGTTAAGGCGACTAAAAAAGAGATTGCGGAGGCTGTTTCTGCTATTTATGGTATTGGTGTTGTTTCGGTGAATACTTTAATCCGAAAAGGTAAGGTAAAGAGGTTTAAAGGTGTGTCGGGTGTCAGATCTGATATTAAAAGGGCTTATGTAACCTTGGAAAAGGGTGCAAATATAGATGTGTTTGCAGGAATTAAATAGTGAAGGAATTTTGTTATGGCTTTAAAAATATATAAACCTTGTACGCCTGGGCTTCGTGGGGTTGTGTCTGTAGATAGGAAGGATCTTTATAAGGGTTCTCCTGAGAAGAGTTTAACTGTTGGTCTTAGGAAGTCCGGTGGAAGAAATAATCTTGGCAGAATTACTGCAAGAAATGTTGGTGGTGGGGTTAAAAGACGTTATCGTATTATTGATTTTAAGCGTTTAAAAAGAGATATTTATGCTACTGTCAAAAGAATAGAATATGATCCGAATAGAACGGCTTTTATTGCATTGGTTGAGTATGCTGATGGTGTTTTGTCTTATATTTTAGCTCCTCAAAGGCTTGCGGTGGGGGATAAGATAGTTGCTGGTGAAAATGTTGATATTAAGCCAGGTAATGCTATGCCTCTTAAAAATATTCCTGTTGGAACGGTGGTCCATAATATTGAGATGTATAGTGGTTGTGGGGCTCAGTTGGTTCGGTCGGCTGGTTGTTATGCTGGTTTGGTTGGAAAAGATTCTGGTTATGCTCAGTTAAAGTTGAGTTCTGGTGAGTTGAGAGTTGTTAATGCTGATTGTTATGCAACGATTGGAGCTGTTTCTAATTCTGATAATCGTAATGTTAAGCTTGGTAAGGCTGGTCGTGCTAGAAATTTAGGTATGCGCCCTCATACAAGAGGTACTGCTATGAATCCTATTGATCACCCTCATGGTGGAGGTAATGGTAAGACGTTTGGTAAGCATCCGACATCTCCAACCGGTGTTCCGGCAAAAGGGTATAAGACACGTAAGAATAAAAGAACAGAAAAGTTTATTATAACAAGTCGTCATAAATTGAAGAAATAAGGAATAAAAATGACAAGATCTATTTGGAAAGGCCCTTATATACATCCGTCTTTACTGAAACATGTTGAGAGGGCTATATCTGAGAATAGTAAAAAACCTATTAAAACATGGAGCAGGGCATCTATGATTCTCCCTCAAATGGTTGATTTTACTTTTCACGTTCATAATGGTAATAAGTTTATACCTGTTGTTGTGAATGAGTATATGGTTGGTCATAAGTTGGGTGAGTTTGCTCCGACTCGGACGTTTAAGGGGCATTCAGGAAATAGAAAAGAAGTTGCAAAGAAGTAAAAGGTAAAATATGACGATGGCTCAGACTGTTGGTAAAAGTGATTTGAAAAATAGCAAGGTTAAAGTGTCTGCAAAATATTTGCGTATCTCTCCGCAGAAGCTAAATTTGACTGCTAGGTTAATTAGAAATTTAAATGTTGAGAGTGCTTTGAATGTTCTGACATTTTCAAGAAAGCGTATATCTATTGATGTGAAGAAGTTGTTGATGTCTGCAATTGCAAATGCGCAGCATAATTATAATCTGGATGTTGATAAATTATATGTATCAGAAGCTTTTGTTGGGCGTTCGGTTGTTATGAAAAGATTGATGTATAAGTCAAAAGGAAAAGGGGAGCAGATGCATAAACCTTTTTCTAATATGACAATAGTCTTGTCAGAGCAAAATACATTGGTGAAAAAAAATAATAAAATGGAAAATGTAGAGGTAAAATAATATGGGGCAGAAAGTTCATCCATTAAGTTTACGTTTAAGAATAAATAAATCTTGGTCTTCTAAGTGGTTTGCAGTGGGGAAGAAGTATTCTGAGCTGTTAGAAGAGGATATACAGATACGTAAGTATATTAATGAAAAGTTGAAAACCGCGGGTGTTTCGTCAGTTGATATTGATAGAACTACGAAGAATACTCATATAACTATTTATTCAGCAAAGCCTGGTATTATTATTGGTCGTAAGGGAGCAGATATTGAACTGCTGAAGAAGGGCTTACAAAAGCTTGTTTCGTCAGATGTTGTGTTAAATATACTTGAAATACGTAAACCAGAGTTGGATGGGAAGATTTTGGCGCTTGAGATTGCAAATGCAATTGAAAAACGAGGTTCTTATAAAAGAGCTATGAAACAAGTTATAAGTAAATCGATGAAAATGGGGTCAAAAGGTGTTAAGGTTCAATGCGGGGGTCGTTTGAACGGTGCTGAGATTGCTCGTGTAGAGTGGATAAAAGAGGGGCGTGTTCCTTTGCATACTCTTCGTGCTGATATTTCATATGGCTTTGCTGAAGCTCATACAACGTATGGTGTTATTGGTATAAAAGTGTGGGTTTATCGTGGTGATATTGTCAAGGATGAACATTTGAAAGATAATAAGATTGATGCTCAGACTTTGGCAACGGCATAATAAAACAAAGAGATTGGTGTAAAAATGTTATTACCTAAGAGAACAAAATATAGAAAGCAACATAAGGGTCGTATACATGGTGAGGCAAAGGCGGGGTATTCTCTTGCTTTTGGATCTTATGGTTTAAAGGCTTTGGAACCTGAACGTATTACTGCTAGGCAAATAGAGTCGGCAAGGCGTGCAATAACTAGGGCGATGAAAAGACAAGGAAAGCTGTGGATTAGAATATTTCCAGATGTTCCGGTTACTTCTAAGGCAATAGGTGTTCGTCAGGGAAAAGGTAAGGGTGTTGTTGATTTTTGGGTATCAAGAGTTCAGCCTGGGAGGATTCTTTTTGAGCTTGATGGTATTAGCGAAGAAATTGCACGCAATTGTTTTAGTTTGGCGGCGTATAAGTTGCCAATTAAGACGAAAATTGTGTCGCGTTTAGAGGTTGAATAGTTTATTGTAGGAAATGGTATGAAAAAGAATAATGACATTTTAAATATGAAAAATGCAACTTCGGATGAAATAAGTGCAAAAGTTCTTGAATTGAGGCGTGAACTTATGAAAAATAGATTTAGTCTTTTTTCCGGTCAATTGAAGAACACTTCGGTTATGAAAAATATTCGTAGGGATATAGCAAGATTATTGACATATTTGAGATTGAATGATTTAAAAAGCAATAAGGGTGAATAAATGCCAAGAAGAGTTTTAAATGGTACTGTAACAAGTACAAAAATGCAGAAGACTATTACTGTCGAGGTTGAACGTCGTTTTATGCATCCGATATATAAAAAATTTATTAAGCTTACAAAGAAGTATCATGCTCATAACGAAGATTCTTCAGTTAAGGAAGGTGATAAAGTCCAGATTATGGAGTGTAAACCGATTTCTAAGACTGTAAAATGGTTTACTGTTAAGAATAAGGTGTCGAAGTAAAGGAACATAAAGGAAGTATTATGATTCAAATGCAAACTGTTTTGGATGCTGCGGATAATTCAGGAGCTAAAAAGGTTCAGTGTATTAAAGTTTTGGGTGGGTCGAAGCGACGATATGCCAGCGTGGGAGATTTGATTGTTGTATCGGTTAAATCTGCTATTCCTCGTGGTAAGGTTGAAAAAGGAAAAGTTTATAAAGCTGTGGTTGTTAGGACGAAAAAAGATATTAAAAGGAAAGATGGTATAACTCTGAGATTTGATACTAATGCTGCTGTTTTGTTAAATTCAAGTAAGGAAATGATAGGAACTCGTGTTTTTGGTCCAGTTGCAAGAGAGTTAAAGGATAAAGAATTTCATAAAATTATGTCTCTTGCTCCTGAAGTTGTGTAGTTTGTTTTATTTAAAGAGTGTATTGAAATGAAGATAAAAAAGAATGATGAAGTTGTAGTGCTAGCTGGGAAATATAAGGGCAAAAAGGGTAAGGTGTTGGAATCTATTCCTTCAGAGTTGAAGGTTGTTGTTTCTGGTATTAATTTAGTTAAGCGTCATCAGAAACCTGATAATCAAGGAAATAAAGGTGGGGTTGTATCGAAAGAGATGCCGATATCAGTTTCTAATGTATCTTTGATAGATACGAAAACTGGAAAGCCAACAAGGGTTGGTTACAAAGTGTTAGAAGATGGAAAAAAGGTTCGTATTTCAAGAAAATCAGGTGAAATAATTTAGTGGAAGTGGAAATGGTTGCAAGATTAAAAGAAGTTTATAATGATAAGATTAAGTCGACTTTGAAACAAAAGCACGGTTATGAGAATGATTTGGCTATCCCAAAATTGGTGAAGATCGTTATAAATATGGGTGTTGGTGAGGTTGTTGATGATAGAAAAAGAATTGATGCAGCTGTTGATGATTTGGCGTTAATTTCAGGACAAAAACCGATAATTTGTTATTCTAAAAAGTCTATTGCTGCATTTAAATTGCGTGATGGATTGCCTATTGGTACTAAGGTTACTTTGCGTGGAAATAATATGTATGATTTTTTAGACAGGCTTGTAAATATTGCTTTGCCAAGGACAAAAGATTTCCGTGGTTTAAACGCAAAAAGTTTTGATGGGAGAGGAAATTATTCATTTGGAATAAAGGAACATATAATTTTTCCAGAGATCGATTTCGATAAAATAGATAAGATTCATGGAATGGATGTGACGATTTGTACGACTGCAAAGACCGATAGGGAGGCGAAGTCTTTACTTGATGCTTTTGGTTTCCCTTTTTATAACGATATAAACTAGTAGGGTTTGATATGGCAAAATTATCAATGATAAATAAAAATAATTATCGTGAAAAATTAAGTAAAAGATTGAATTCAAAAAGGATTGCTTTGTTGGAGATTGCTCGTAATCGTGAATCGAATCCAGACGAGATATTTGCTGCTAATTTAAAATTGGCAAAATTGCCTCGCAATGGGAATCCTGTTCGTGTTCGTAATCGTTGTATGTTGACTGGTCGTCCACATGGTTTTTATCGTAGGTTCAAATTGAGTCGTATTGCTTTGCGACAATTGGCAAGTCAGGGTCTGCTGCCTGGTGTTCGTAAATCTAGTTGGTAGTTAATTTTTGTGTAAGGATGTATAAATGGTAATGACTGACATAATTGGTGATATGATAGCAAGAATTAGAAATGGTGGCATGGCAAAGCATGCTTTTGTTAGGTGTCCTAATTCTTCGGAAAGAAGGTCTATTTTAAGTGTGTTAAAAAAAGAAGGCTTTATAACGGATTATTATGAGGAATCTTTGACGGATAAGATATCTGAGTTGGTAATTGTATTGAAATATTATAATGGTGAGAGTGTAATTAAGAAGATCGAACGTGTTTCTCGCCCAGGGCGCAGGGTTTACGCCAAATCAAAAGATATCCCAAGCGTTTATAATGGGTTAGGTGTCTGTGTGGTATCTACTCCTTTGGGAGTATTGTCTGGGGCTGATGCTCGCAGTAGGAATGTTGGTGGTGAAGTAATTTGCAAAGTTTTTTAATAACAGCTTAGAAGGTGTATGATATGTCTAAAATAGGAAAAGTTCCTGTATCAATTCCAAATGGGGTTACTGTTACTTTGAGTAATGATATTGTGAGAGCGTCAGGAAAGCTTGGCGAATTATCGTTGTGTATACATCCAGATTCTGTTTCTGTCATGGTTAATGCGGGTAAAGATGTTGTTGTATCTCAGAATAAAGATGATATTGCTTCGCATGCGCTTTGGGGAACTACTCGTGCCATGATTAATAATATTATTCGTGGGGTTTCAGAAGGGTTTTCAAAGGAACTTGAGTTGCGTGGAGTTGGTTTTAAAGCCTCTATGAGAGGAAAAGATCTTGTCTTGAATATAGGTTTTTCACATGAGGTTATTCATGTAATTCCTGATGGAATAAAGTGCGAAGTTTTATCGCCAACTGAAATTAAAATTAGTGGTATAGATAAACAAAAAGTTGGGCAGGTTGCATCAGATATTCGTAGTTATAGGAAGCCTGAACCTTATAAGGGTAAGGGTATTAGATATAAAGGCGAGTATGTTCGTAAATTGGAAGGTAAGAAAAAATAATAGTATAAATAAATGACATTCGTATCTTTTTTAAGAAGAAAATTAAAAAACAGATTTAATTTAAAGGAGAAGAATAAATTTAATCGTCCTCGTTTGTGCGTATTTAAATCTGGAAGACATATATATGCAAGTATTGTTGATGATAAAAACGCAAAAACTTTATTTTCTGTTTCTTCTTTGAGTAAGGATGTAAAAATTGCAAAAACATGGAGTGTTGATTGCGCTAGAGAAATTGGTAAGATGGTTGCCATGCATGCAATAAAAGAGAATATAAAAGATGTTGTGTTTGATCGTGGTGCGTACCCCTATCATGGAAAAGTGAAAGCTTTGGCTGATGCTGCGCGTGCAGCAGGTTTAAATTTTTAATTGTAAGGAATTGATCGATGGTCAGAAATATATCAAAAAAAGAAAAGAGTGATTTAATAGACAGATTGATTTTTGTTAATCGAGTTACCAAGGTTGTGAAAGGCGGAAAAAACATGTCTTTTGCCGCTATAGTTGTTGTTGGCGATCAAAATGGTCATATAGGTTTTGGCAATGGTAAAGCAAGAGAAGTCCCAGATGCTGTTCGTAAGGCGACAGAAGATGCTAAAAAGAATATGATCAAAGTTCCTTTAAAAGATGGTCGTACATTGCATCATGATATAACTGCAAAATTTGGATCTGGAAAGGTTGTTTTGCGTGCTGCAAAATCTGGAACTGGAATAATTGCGGGTGGTCCTATGCGTGCATTGTTTGAAGTGTTGGGGATTAGGGATGTTGTTGCAAAGTCTCTTGGATCTGTTAATCCTCATAATATGGTTCGTGCGACATTTGAGGCTTTTAAAGAGATGTCTGCTCCTAAAATGGTTGCTCTTCGTCGTGGAAAGTCAGTTTCTGATATTGTTGCATCTCGCAATGCTTCTGGTGTTGTTACTATGGATGTAGCGGAATAGTGAGGTGTAGTATGTCAGTTAAATCGTTGAGAATAAGGCAAGTACGTAGTTCTTATGGTATAAGTAAAAAACAGTTAGCAACTTTAGTAGGTCTAGGTGTTGGACGTCGTATCAATAGCGAGAAAGTTTTGAAAGATACTCCTGAAGTGCGTGGTATGATAAAAGTTGTTGAACATTTAATTACGGTAGAAGAGGTAGTTTAATATGATTGGTTTGAATAATATTTGTGATAATTCAGGGGCAAATATAAAATTTAAGCGAGTTGGACGCGGTGTCGGGTCTGGAAAGGGTAAGACATCAGGTCGTGGTATGAAAGGACAGAAATCCAGATCTGGGGTGTCTATACATAATTTTGCTGGTGGACAGATGCCTTTATATCGTCGTTTTGCTCATATAGGATTTAATAATAAAAAATTTAAAAAGATGTATTATATAGTTAACCTGTCTTCTATTCAAAAAGCAATAGATGATAAGTTGATAGAGAATGAAATTAATATTGATACTTTGATAAAAGCCGGAGTAATTAAGACTCGGTCTGGTTTTGATGGATTGAAAGTTCTAGGATTTGGTAAAATAAGTTCTTCTGTGACTATCGAAGCAAATAAGATTTCGCATTCTGCAAAGAATGCAATTGAAGCCGTTGGTGGAAAGATAGTGATAAAAAATGTTATTCTAAATACTGATGATAGAGGTCGTTTTGCTAAATCTGGAAAAGTTGTGGCTTAGGATAAAATGAGTTCTGTAGAAGAAAAAATAGCATCATCTATAACGCTGGAAGATATAGCGAAGTCGTCTGTTTTAAAGCAGCGAATTCTGTTTACTGTTTTAATGCTTATTGTATATCGTCTTGGTTCTTTTGTCCCGTTACCTGGTATTAATGCTACTGTAATTGCTCAAACGTTTTCGTCTTTTGGTAAGGGATTGGTTGATATGTTTAATGTTTTCACTGGTGGAGCATTACAGCGTATGACGATATTTGCACTTAATATAATTCCTTATATTTCTGCGAGTATTATAATGTCTTTAATGTCTTCAATATCACCTGCATTAATGCAGTTAAAAAAAGAAGGGGAAATAGGACAGCAAAAAATTAATCAGTATACTAGATATTTGACAGTATTTATATGTGCGATGGAGGCTTTTGGATTGGCATCTTATGCTCAGTCTATCCCGAATGCTGTTATTGATCCTGGTTTTGCTTTTACGTTTACTACCGTTGTTACTTTGATTGCGGGAACTATGTTGGTTATGTGGATGGGGGAACAGATTACAAAACGTGGAATTGGTAATGGTAGTTCTTTGATTATTTTTGTTGGTATTGTTTCTTCGCTTCCTATATCTGCTTTTCAGGTGTTTGATTTAAGTCGTGTTGGTCAAATAAGTGTAATGGGTTTGCTTGGTATTTTGTTATTTACATTTGCCATGATATTTATAGTTATATTTTTTGATACAGCACAACGTAGGTTATTGATTCATTATCCTAATAAGGGTGGGCGTTTTGGTGGTGGTAGTGCGACATATTTACCATTAAAATTAAATTCTGCTGGTGTTATTCCTCCTATATTTGCATATACAATAATAGCTATTCCAACAACTATCATGACTTTTATGACGAAATCAGGATCAGGGGTTGGTGAAAGTAGTGGTTTTTGGTTGAAGTTTGCAACATATATGCGTGAAGATAGCATTTGGTATTTGTCGGTTTTGTCTTTGTTAATAATATTTTTTACATTCTTTTATACTGCGGTGCAGTTTAACGTTGAAGAGACCGCTGAAAATTTAAAAAATTATGGAGCTTTTGTTCCTGGTGTTAGGCCTGGGGTTTCTACGGGTGCGTATTTGGATTATGTTTTAACACGCATAACAGTTACGGGTGCCGTGTTTTTAGTGATGATTACAATTGTTCCTGTTGTGTTAAAAAATAATATGGGTTTTCCTTTGATTGCTGGAACATCGTTACTGATAGTTTGTAGCGTTGTGATGGAAACTATTTCTCAAATACAATCGTATTTAATAACAAATAAATATGAAAATTTGATGAAAAGCGGAGCTTCGTCTGGTATGGGTTCTAGGCGTTTTATCAGAAGATAGAAGCTGAGTGTATTTTTATTTAAAGATGATATAATAAAATCATTGACTTATAATTTAGTGAGTATTACTCTAACCCAAGCTATAGTTAGCAGTGATATTAGTTGTATAATTAGTGTAGTTAACAAAGGAATTTTATATGGCTCGAATTGCAGGGGTTAATATCCCAACAGAAAAACATCTAAATATATCATTAACTTACATATACGGTATTGGCAGGGCAACTGCAGACAAAATATGTTCTGATTTGGGCCTTGTCCCAACTCGAAAAGCATCTACATTGACAGATGATGAAGTTTTTAAAATTCGTGAATACATTGATAGTAAGCTTGTTGTTGAGGGTGATAAGCGTCGTGAAGTTTCAATGAATATAAAAAGGGTGCAGGATTTACGTTGTTATCGTGGTATTAGGCATCAAAAAAAGTTACCAGTTCGTGGACAGAGAACAAGAAGTAATGCAAGAACAAGAAAGGGTAAAGCGGTTGCAATTGCTGGGAAAGTTAAGGTTACAAAATAATAAAGGGTGTATTTAGATGGCAGAAAAAAAAGAAGTTAAAAAAGTAGCTCGTAAAGTTAAAAAGAATATTACCAATGGTGTTGCTTACGTTTTGGCCACTTTTAACAATACAAGGGTTACAATAACAGACACTCAGGGTAATGTTATTTCTTGGTCTACGTCTGGGGCAAATAGTTTTAAGGGAGCAAAAAAGTCAACGCCTTGGGCTGCTCAGATTACTGCAGAGAATGCTGGAAGGAAAGCAATAGAACATGGGTTGAAGTTTATTGATGTTAAGATGTCTGGTCCTGGTGGTGGAAGAGAGGCTGCTGTTCGTGCGCTTTCAAGCTTGGGTTTACAAATTGGTACGATAGTTGATACAACAAAGGTTCCTCATAATGGATGTCGTCCTAAAAAACAGCGTAGGATATAGTTTTGTCATACAGTTATCTAATAGAAAAAGGGGTGGAAAGTGATACAAAATAATTGGTTAAATTTAGTAAAACCTAGTAACGTAGTTATAAAAAAGGATGATTTCAATCCAAATGTTGCCAGTATCGTTGCAGAACCTTTGGAAAGAGGTTTTGGGATAACTCTTGGGACTGCTTTACGTAGAATATTGTTATCATCTCTTCAGGGATGTGCGATTACTGGAATCAAAGTGAATGGTGCTTTGCATGAGTTTTCTTCTGTTCAAGGTATGAAAGAGGATGTTGTAGAGCTGATACTTAACTTGAAACAGATTTATATTAAGCAATTATTAGAATCTGATCATCATAAGATGAAGTTATCAGTCAAGGGACCAAAGGTTGTAACAGCGGGCATGATTGAAGTTGGTCATGATTTGGAGATTGTGAACAAGGATTTTGTAATTTGTCATCTTGATGATACTGCTGATTTGGATATTGAGTTTTTTGTTGGTACTGGATCGGGATATAAAACATCTGAAGAAAATAAACCTTTACAGTCTCAGGTTGGTTTGATATCAATTGATTCTATATTTTCTCCTGTGTTAAATGTTGCTTTTTCTGTTGATCCTGCCCGTTTAGGACAGAGAACTGATTATGACAAATTGACTTTCACGGTTAAGACTAATGGAACTGTTAGTCCAGAGGATGCCGTTGCATACGCATCCAGGATTTTGATGGATCAGTTTTCTTTGTTTGTGAATTTTGAAGATCCTAAAGAAATGAAAAAGGAAGAGGTCAAGGAAGAGTTGCCATTTAATTCTGTATTGCTGAAAAAAGTAAATGAATTGGAGTTATCGGTCAGGGCAGATAATTGCCTTAAGAATGATAATATAATTTATCTTGGTGATTTGGTTCAAAAGACCGAAGCTGATATGCTTCGTACTCCGAATTTTGGCCGTAAATCATTAAATGAGATAAAAGAACAATTGGCTGGTATGGGATTATCTTTTGGTATGAAAGTAGATAATTGGCCACCGGAAAATATTGAAGAATTATCAAAGAAATATGAAGATCCATATTCATAATTATATTAAAGAGGAATAGTGCATGAGACATAACATAAAACATAGAAAGTTAAACATGACATCTTCGCATAAGATTTCGATGTTTAGGAATATGTCTGTATCATTACTGGAACATGAGCAGATTGTTACTACGTTACCTAAGGCAAAGAGTTTGCGTTCTGTTGTTGAAAAACTGATAACTTTTGGTAAAAAAGGGGATCTTAATTCAAGGCGTATTGCTTTTTCTAAATTGCGTGATGATGGTATAGTTGCTAAGTTATTTAGTGTTATTGCAGATAGGTATAAGAATAGGAATGGTGGTTATACACGCATTTTGAAATCTGGTAATAGATATGGTGATAATGCGCCTACTGCGGTTATCGAGTTGGTTGATCGCGATCCTGGTGCAAAGGGCAAGCGTCAACGTGATTATTTGAAAAAACAAGATGAATTAAAGAAAAAAAATAGTCCATCTTCTGTTATTTCCCCTGAGGGAGTGGATTCGAACCTGCAAAATCAGGGTAAATAGTTTTTCGTCTTATAAAAATAATTAGATCTTCATACTTTTTTTGGTATAATGGAAAATGGTGTGAAGGTTTTTTTTAATGCTAAGATTTAATTTTTACATACTTTCTGTTTTATGGTTGTTTATTCTGGTTGATTTATCCGTTGCTCAGCCGAACACATTGGGTATCGCAGATGATTTAATTATAAACAGTAAAGAAGAATTTGATAAATCTTATGAAGATAAAAAATTATCTATAATTGAAGAAGTTCCAGATACAAAATATAGCAAGATTAAATCTCATCAAAATTATCAAAATTCTTCTGCTAAGCAAAAAACAATTTATGATATAAATAATTATGGATTGAATACTGATAATCCTTATGAAGTTAATGATTATAAGTTAAAAAAGAATATTAATTTTTTAAGCAAGAAGCAAAACTCTAATCAGCAAATAGATAATAAGTTTTATGTTATGTTTCAATTAAATTTGTTGTTACCAAATTCTTTTTACCTGAAAGAACCAAATTATTTTGGGAAAGTATTACCAGAGCTCCCTGGTGGGGCGGCTTCTCCTTATAGCGATGCGTATAATTTTCTTCCAAATGGTAAAAGAATTGGAACTTATTCTGCTTTATCGGCAAGTGATATACTGATGTATCCTTATTTATCATTTGGAATTAGAACAAATAATATTTTTAGGTTTGAAATTTCAAGGTTATCAACAAGGATCAAATTACAAAATGATAAAAATGAGCATGGATCAAATAATTCGTATACTTTTGGGTATTCTAACAGGTCCATTGATATGGATTTTAA